>CAZVTX010000107.1:0-10396 GCA_964629395.1 uncultured archaeon | reverse complement strand
AACTTTTTCAGAAAAAACATCTATATTTCCCTAAATCTTTAATAATAAAAATGTCTAAAAAGATTATTATGATTTATAAAAAAGAACTTAAAACTAAGAATTTACACAAAATTAAAGAATTTTAATGAATGACAATATAATAAGAAAAATAATAAGAAAAGATCTCAAATTTTAATAATTGAAATGGATGAGAAAGAAAGATGAGTAATTTAAAACCATTACAGATTCATTCTCATATAATCCTAAAGCTTTTGAATGCTCTAAACAAAGAGCCTATAAAAACCAGAATTTTACTTCAAAAAATAGCTTTTCTCATCCTTAGAAAATATAAAGAGTTATTTAAACAAGTTGATTTTAAACCTCATAAATTTGGACCTCATAGTGCTTCACTTGGAGAAACTTTAGAGGAACTTAAGAATTTAAATTATATACACGAGGATCGGGAGTCTGGAATTAAGATAACCGCTGAAGGGGAAAAATATTTAAATGATTTAGAAGAATCTTTGGGATATGAAAAAAGGAAGAAATTAAAAGAGTTTGAACAATTTATTGAGTTTATTAAAAAGGAGTTTAATGACTTTAGTAAGGACGAAATTTTAGCATTTATTTATAAGCAATTTCCACAATATATAAGTAATTCAATTATTTCAGATACTATTGATTATAAGAAAGAATTTCTTAAATTATATGAAAAGGGGAAGTTTGGGATTTCAAAAATAGCAGAATTATTACAATGTAGTTATGATGATATTTATGATTATATAAAAAAGAATAGTAAACTTATGCTACTATGATAGTAAAAAAAATCTATGATGCTTCTGTACTTATTAATATTTTACAAGATATAGATTTTTCTGAAATAATAACTCTCTGGGATCAAAACCCGAGGTATGAACAATGGACTACATTTGAAGTGAATAACGAAATTAAGAGATTAGCAAGGAAAAAATTAGATAAATTAATTAATCAAGAAGTTATTAAAATTTTTGATCCTGTTCCTCAAAATGAGTTGGATGAAATAGAATTAGATAATCCTAAATTATCTCGAGCTGATTGTTCTTTATTTTATTATTGTAAAAAACTGAGAGATTGTATTTGCTTAACTAATGATAAACCATTAAGAGATTATCTTGAAAAGCATAATATGCGAAAATCAGGTACTCTTGGGATTTATAATAAGCTTAAGAATGATCGTTCATTTCCTTTAGAGAAAATTGAGAAAAAATTTATTAGCTTAGCGAATGATCCAAGGATTTTTCCTCCAAATCTTACAGAAAATCCGTAATATCTTTAAATTTTATGAAATCATCCAGTCCTTGAATTTTACGATGGATGTCTTCTTTAATATTTATCTTTTGACTAATAATATTTATAATAGGCTCGTTATTTATTATTGAATTGTGAAATTGGTTCATCTCAATGTTCATATTACTATAATTAAATTTTTTCTTGAACTCATTTTTTATTTTCTGATTTACTACAGTAAAATCCACGAAATCTGGGCGGATAACGGGTTGTTTAAATACTTCATTAAATTGTTCCATAGTTGAGATTCTATAATATTATGCGTAATCATCAATGTTGAGTAAATTGGTATTTTTAGGAGAATGCTTCTTTTTTTGCCCTTTGTTCATTGTTTTTTTAATCTTTGTCGAATTCCTCCCACCCCCAATGTGCAATAATCCTAGAAAATCCGTAGCTAAGGCGGGGAGAATCATATCTTCAGCAGGAAAAGGTTGATACCAATTACGATTAACAGGTAATCGAAGATTTAGAATATATTTTATTGATTCATCGAATAAATCCCTATCAATATGATATAATGATCTTAATAGTTGGAAATAATGAGGATAATATTTAGTTAAACTTGAACCGCAAAAATCAAAGCAAAACATTTTTATCTCAAGTCTATTATATAAATCAACTATTTGAGGTATGTAACCTTGAGGGATTGGAGGGATTATTCCCATTATAGGTTTATTATTCAGAGTATCATAAATTTCATAAATCTGCTGAAGAAAATCCAAAAATTTAGTTAGAATTGCTTGATTATTTATCACTTTATGGATATTACGAATTAAAGGAAATGTAAAAACATCAGTATGTAATCTTACAGAATCTAAAATAAATTCAATAAGTCGATTATTAAAACGATTAAAAGGATTTTCTTCAAATGTGTCAAATTTGAATGATAAAAAGAATATTTTAGATGCTTTTCTAAGTTTTTGAGAATTTTGTGAATTTATTTTTGAGATAAATTTACTAGAAATATTATCATCAAATGGAGCATTTTCTATTTCATTAACTTTAAAAGTGCTCCAAAGTTCATAAAATTCATTATGTTGAATATCTGATAAATGAAAGTCTGAAATAGCGGGTGGCTTTAATGATAGGGGTGTTTGGAATCTTTTAGCATTTATCTCAATTTCTTTAGCATAATAATAAATATCATTATCTTTAGCTATTCTTCTAATATTCAAGGGCATTATAATTATATACACAAAAGATTATAAAAAAATTTATTATAAATTTAAAAATCATTTAGGTTTTTAGTCTAAATAACATCTTAATTTTAAAATCCTAAATATTATTTAATTTTTCCAATTTTGATTTATAACAAAAGAATTACGTTTATACTCCTTTTTATTATAGACTTTCGATAAATTTTCATGTTTCTCTAAATCTTTATTAATTATTATTTAATTTTTTAATTATGCCGTCCGGAATAGGCCATATTATTATTGGCCTTGCTATTTTAATTCCAATCCTATATTATACAGATGGAAAGTTTAATAAAAAAGTGGCAGCGATCTTTTTAATTAACAATTGGATTGGTCCAGATTCTGCTCAAGCTTTTGGATTTCTCGAAGATATTGTTTTTCTTGATTTTCATTGGCTTATTCCTTTTTTAATTTGGGCGATTCCGCTCGCATTGGTTTTTTCTTTTATGTCCCGCTTTTCCATACGGCGAACTAAGCATTTTTTTACGGTTGTCGATGATTTAAAAAGGGAGGTAAGCTGGAAAAATGCCTATTTATTATGTGTTTCTGGAGGTGTAATCCATACAATAGCGGATGCAATCTTTCGGCATGAGACTTATAATTCTACAATAAAATTATTGGATAATGTAATTCAACCAAAATTAGGGGAATTATATCATTTAGCGTCCTATGATCAAGATGTTGGTGCACTCCAAGCGATACCATTTATTATTATGATTACTGTATTAATTTTAGCTGTATACATCATTGAGCGAAATTATAAAGATATTTTAATAATATATGCGATTATTTGCGGACTGACATTATTACTTGCTTTTGGTTTTGGTGATAAAATAATTGGTGAAGAATATGACATTGCCGTAATTATTCTTGCAACTATATTTATTCTAATTCCTATAATGTTATTATTTTATGTTGAAAAAGATGTGAGAAAAAATCCTATCGAAATACGAGAGAAAACGATCATACAACCTGAAATTGGTTTAAAAATAATATTTGTATTCTTATTAATAATTGGAGCAGGATTCTTGTTATTGGGTATTTATGCATTATCGATTTCACCCGTAAATAATTTTTTGGATATAAATGCAGATTTATTTATTTTTTTAAGCTATATTGTTATAAGTGTTGGTGCTTTAATGATTTTTAGCGCAATTGGCTTAATATTGAAATTAAGAATAGGTCGTTTTATAGCAATGGCTATATCTGCTTTTTTAATACCTCTTGTATATCCTCTTTTAATTTTCTATTTTCTCTGCAGAAATGATGTCAAGACTCTATTTAATAAAAACGATAATAATAAAATATCAAATAATGGAGAGAACAAAAAAAAATGAATTTTAAAAAAAACCCTAAAGAATTTCAATTCGGTATTTGGTTTTTAGCGATTTTTCTACTTGCACTTTTATTATGTATTTATATTCCGAGATACTTAATTGGTGGGACATTCATTGTATATGTTAGGCCAGGCAAAACTGAAGAGATTTATTCTTTTAACGTTAGCTGGGCCTCTTTCCTTCAAATTATTTGTCTTGGTCCTATATTTGGTATAATATATTTTATCCTGATGAAATTATTTTTAAATAAAGTTGATAAAAATAAAGGCAGAAATAGGCAATTTATTTTTATAATCGAAATATGTGTTCTAGTTGCAATATGCTTTAATTGCATGGGACATGTATTTCATTTAGCTTTTGATTCCGTTAATGTTTTGAGTAAATCAGGGGGCGTTGGATCGGGTTCATATAACGGATACAACACGGAAGAAGCTTTCCTATTTATTTGGTATATGGATGAATGGCTTGGCCATTCAATGGTGCATATTACTTATTTTTCATATTTAATATTAGCCGTATTTGCTGAAGCATTAATAGATGACCATGAAAAAATATCTTTAGATGAATTATTTATTTCAATTATATGTGCCGTAGGGATCTCAATTGTAGATGCTTGGGCAGCAATCCGAAGTGAGTCTGGGATTATTCTTCTAATATTACATATTATATTCACGATAATTGCCTTGATAGTCATTTTCATTAAAAAGATTAATATTTTGGAACATCCGATCCTTCTCACAATGATTTTAAGTTTAATCCCCGTAGTAGTTATAAATATTAATTATATAATTATTCACAGGATTCAACCTTATTATCCTTTTTATTCCAGCAATTTATCTTGAGGGGAATATATCGTGAAAAAGCTAAAGATCTTTCAAAATCGATATATATTTTTTCTATTCATTTTCCTTATTACATTATTGATTTTCTATAGAGTTATTCCTCGCTTAGTTAACGGCTCAATAACAATCTATGTTAATATTAGTGAATTAAACGGTGAGTCCGGAAATTTTTCCGTAAGTTATCGATTAATATTGGAGATTATCTTTATGGGGCCCGTTTTTGCGATCGTGTATTATTTTTTAATGAAATACTTAATTCAGGGGATTAATCAAGAGGTTGGAAAGAATAGATACTATATATATCTGCTTGAAATTGGTGTAATTACTTCCATCTGCATTTCTTGTATGGGACATGCAATTCATATGCTTTTTGATTATGCAAGTAGAGTCTATTATAATTCTCATGGCCAACAAATGGATATAACATCTTTATATTCTTTTTTATATTATTCAGATGAATGGCTTGGACATCATCTAATACATATTGGATTGTTTGGTTATATTTCAATGGCTCTATTTGCTGAATTTTTAGGAAAAGAGCATGAGAGATTAGAGAAAGAAGAAATTATATGCGCTATCTTACTCGGTTTGGGGATGAGTATTATCTATTATGCTACATTTGAGGGACAAGCTGCATTTATGATGCTTATTTTATGGACTTCCTTATTAATTTTTGAAATTATCATTATAATCATAAAAAAGATTAATATAAGAGAAAGACCAATTTTAATAGCTACTATCATAAATAGTATAGTTACAATTATTCTTTTTACCGTTTGGGCAGTGCTTTTCGGTTTAAAACCCTATTATCCTTACATTTATCAACCCTCGGAATTATCTTAATTTTTTTATTATTAACAACTACGCTAAAATTATTAAGAAATGGAAAATAACTTTTTTTTATGAGAAAAGAAGGCTTTCTAAATACTTTTAATCATAAACCGCTGAGAGAAGCGAAACCTTCCGAATTTAATGAAAAGCTAACAATAAATAGTACAACTCAGGATTATTTAAAGACAGGCACAACTACCGTAGGGCTTGTTTGTAAGGATGCCGTAATTTTAGGCACGGACAGGAGGGCGACCATGGCTTATTTTGTTGCCAGTAAAACTGCTGAAAAACTTCATAAAATTCAAGAACATCTGTGGATGACAATTGCTGGGGCAGTTGCGGATGCGCAATATTTAATCGATATAATTCGGGCTGAAACTACACTTTATCAACTCGAAAAAGATGGAAAGCCCGTTCCCGTTAAAGCTGCAGGTAGAATCCTTGCAAATTTATTATATCGATATAAATTATTTCCGTTCGAAGTGGGCTTGATATTAGGAGGGGTCACAGCCAAAGAAGGTCCAATACTTCTTGATCTGGGAGCATATGGTTCTATATTAACCGAAAAATATTGTGCAGTAGGGAGCGGTCAAAATTTTTCTTACGGAATTCTTGAGGCAAAATATAAAGATGGTTTATCAGTAAAAGAAGGTAAAGAGATCGTTAAAAAAGCCCTAACGGCTTCAATAATTAGGGATATGGCATCGGGAAATGGTATTGATATTGTTGCGATTTATTCGGATAAAACTGCAGAGCGGGAATTTTTTCCAATTTGATTTGAATATTCTTTTTCCCTCTTCCTTTTTATAAATTTTATGAATAACTTGGCTTTATTTGATAATAACAAAAATTTATAAGCAAGGATTTTAGAAATCTTTAATAATAAAGTCATTACTTATTAATTAACAATATTAATTCCTATCAATTAATAATAACTCAATAATTAACAATAGAATCGGAGTTAAAAATGAGCTACAGAATTCTCGTAGATTTATCTCATAATGAACAAGTAGAAGAATTTCCGGATATTTCAATAGGGGAAGAAGAATTAGAGGTTGAATATCTGGATAAGAATGAGGGCCCTATTGATTTTGATAAATTAGAAGATTTTGACATATTATTTTTAGGGAATATCCAACATACTCCGGATGGAAAAGACGATAAATTTACACCGGATGAGTTGAGGGCAATCAAAAAATTTGTTGGTGAAGGTGGAGGATTATTAGTCACTTCTGGAGCCGGAGGAGATCGGGATATCCCCATGAAACAAGGATCTCTAAGAGTTCTATATAAAATCACGGGAGTGAGAAGATTTTGGAACGGTGTGATATTGGAGGCAAAAGACAGTTTTTTGGTTAATAGAGAAAATCTTCGTGTAACGGAAATTTTTAATCACCCAATTACGAAGGGTGTAACTGAACTTATATTTTCAAATTGTACGTTTTTCAGTATTACTGAAGAAGAAATAGATGATATAATCGTTACATCGGAAAAAGCTGAATTCAAATATTTTGTAGATAATAGCGTGGGCCCAATTGGGACCGTTCCTATCTGTGTTGCTTCTGAATTTTACAATGGTCGCTGTGTTACTCTGGGCTCTTCTGACCTTTTTATAGAAGATTCTGATTATGGCTTAGATGCAGGAGATAATCTAAAATTTGTTGAAAGAGTTATTAGATGGCTTGCATTTGAAATCTAAATAATGTTCTTATAATATAATGGTTTTTAGAATATTTAGATCGGATTCTGAAACTGTTTGGAAAGATCCAGTAATTTTAGAACGTTTTTCTAATTATAAGGGAATTATCGATAAAGAGAAAATCGCCAGATATCTAATTGCAAAAACTTTAGAATGTAAATATTCCCCTGAAGAACCTTTAGAACAGTTAGAAAAATTGCTGAGTGAAAAGTCGAAAGAATTTCGGCATTTAATTAAAGAAGATGTTGATACTCTTAAGACAAGAAAAGTTTGCGAAAATAATTATATCTCTTTACTCAGAGAAATTGCTTATAGATATTTAGAGGATTGTATTTTTTGTGAAAGAAAATGTAAAGTTAATCGTATATCGGGAGAAAAAGGATTTTGTTTATTATCTAAAGATTCTTTTGTTTCCTCAGCTTTTTTACATATGGGAGAAGAAGCACCCCTTATCCCCAGCGGAACAATTTTCTTTTTAGGATGTAATTTTGGTTGCGTTTTCTGCCAAAATTATGATATTTCACAATCTTGGAAAAAAGTTAGACAACCTTCGGAAATATCCCGGAGAGTTTCCGAGAAGGAACTGGCTTCACTTGCAGAGTCTTTAGCTAATAAAGGTGCAATTAACATTAATTATGTTGGAGGGGATCCCATTCCTAATATTCATACGATTCTTGGAAGCTTACAGTATCAAAAAACAAATATTACTCAGCTTTGGAATTCAAATTTATATCTTACCGAAAAATCTCTTTCTCTTATTATTGATGTAATGGATTTTTGGCTTCCTGATTTCAAATACGGTAATAATGAATGTGCTAAAAGACTTTCTGGTGTGGATAACTATTTTGATATAATTTCACGTAATCATAAAAAGATACATGATGAGGGAAGCGGTGAAATAATTATTCGGCACCTTGTAATGCCGAATCATGTTGATTGCTGTTCAAAACCTATCCTGGATTATATAGCGAAAGAACTTCCAAAAAGTATAGTTAATATAATGGGACAATACAGACCGGAATATAAAGCCTATAACTATAATGATATTAATAGGCGCCCTACATCAAATGAGATGTTGGAAGTTAAATCGTATGCCGATGATTTGGGAATCATATATAAACAAGTATCGTAAATTTTTTAAAATTAGAAAAATCTAAAAGCAATTTAATATTTCCATATTCATCTCTTTATTAAAATAATTTTATTTACCATGACAACTGATTTAGAAGAATTAAAAGATATTGGAAAAAGTGCAAGTGCCCTTAAGGAGGCAGGGATTGATACAGTTGAAAAATTAGCTGAATCAAATATAGACGATCTAATAAAAATAAAGGGGATTGGAGAAGCGAGGGCTAAAAAATTAATTCAAAGTGCTAAAAATTTTTTAGGAGAATCTGATAAGTCTAAAGAAACCGTCGATGATTCAAAAGATGATAGTGAGAAAGAAAATAAAGAAGATGAGGAGTTAAAAGCAAAATTAGAAGAAAAGAGAAAACGACTTGAAGGAAAACCTGTAGAAGAGGGAGATTTCCTCTTAGTTAAAATAACGGGTAGAACAGAGAAAGGGAAGGTATTTCGGGTATCTTCAGAAGAAGATGCTAAAAAGGCGGGAATCTATGATGAAAGGAAAGCTGCTCAAGGTTATTATAAACCAGAGTTAGTTATTGCAGGTAAAGATGGATTTGTTATAGAAGGCTTAAAAGAAGTTATAATGGGAATGAAATATTTTGAAAAAAAATCCGTCCGAATTCCTCCTTCTAAAGCTTATGGAAAAAGAGATCCTCAAAAAATTGAAAGAATCGGAATTGCAAAATTCAGAAAATTAAATAATGGTGAAAATCCTAAGATTGGACAATCATTTCAGAGTAAGAAATTCGGTGAAGGTGTTGTTACAAATATCGTTCAAGGAAAAGTAATTGTTGATTATAATCACCCATTAGCGGGGCAACATCTTGATTACATTATTGAGATTGTTGATAAAATTGAGGATTTTTATGAAAAAATAAAATATCTCATGATCAACAAAGGAATTCCTGAAAATAGCGTTGATGATTTTAAGATTAACTATAATGAAGATGATAAATCAATTGAATTTATAGTTCCTAAACAGTTCATATTTCAACCTTTAGGTTATGTTAAATTTGCTTTAGCTTATGATCTTCAAACTTATATGCCCGATGAAATAGGAGATGTAAAATTTGTCGAAATCTTTGAAAAAATAGCATTTCCTACAAAAACAGAAGATTCGGTAATGAAAAAAGTTGAAGAATTCAACAAAGAAAGTAATTCTGAGACTAAAGGCTCCGAAAAAGAAGAAAACTCTAAAGATGAGAAAAATAAAAAATAAATCTTTTTAGACTAAAATCATTTTAATCTCAAATTGTTTATTTACTTGCTTTTAATCTCTCATATTCTTTTAAAATGATATTGCATATTTTTGGGGTAGGATCTGCATCTGGTGTCCAATTTGTAAAAACAGGAAAAGAGCCCGGATCAACTACGTAAATTTTTCCCGTATTATATTCTTTTACAAGATCAAGATGCCCGAATAATAAATTATGTGTGTTTTTCCATTTTATAGCAATTTGTTTAAATTCATCTGTCAGGGTAACGGGTTTCATTTTTATATGTTCGTTAGATAATGGTGGCTTTTCAAGAAGGCACATCTCATCTTCTATGAAATATAGATTATAATGTGTTCCTTCAATGAATTGCTGTATATAAATTATATCATCTTTACCACGTTCAAGATCATCCATTGTATTAATTACCTTAACACCTCTGCTACCTGAACCAAATAAAGGTTTTTGAATAAGCGGAAAGAAATCTTTAGTTAAATTTTTTTTCAATGCTTCGAAAGTTCCTAAATAATAATTTGGCTGTAATAAACCTGCTTCTTTTATCAATACATAAGAATCAACACGATTTTTTATTTGATAAGAGATACTTGTATTTGGAATTACGGGAATATTATGGGCTTCTAAATAAAATCCTGCATAAAAATAAAATAACCTTTTGGATTTTAATATAAAAAAATCATAATTCAAAAGTGATTCATTTATCTCCAAGTTTTCCGTAGAAAAACAGAAAACTTTATGACCTTTATTTTCGAAATATTCAATCATTCTACCCGTTAAAAGTGTTGTCCGTTTAGATAATATTCCTATTTTCATTTTAATGTCATCT
>CAZVTX010000106.1:0-10431 GCA_964629395.1 uncultured archaeon | reverse complement strand
GGCGGCGAGAATGTTCCAAAATCAGAAGAAATAAAAAAAAGAATCTCACAGGGAACAATTCTTTTATATTCTTTACCAAAAGAAGCTCCAAAATTAACAATAGATGATATTTCAAATGAATTTCATGAAAACTTCAAAAAATTAATCAAAAAATTTAATGATACATTTGGAATCAAAATTAATTTGAATTTGACCATTAAAGCAGATGAGAACATAAAAATTGAGCCGACAAGGGATTTTGGATGTGTAAAGGATTCCGAATACTTGAATATTTCAATAAAAGCATATAAAAACGATATTTTTGAAGTAATTGCTATTCGTGAAATTATTTTTACCTATTTAAAAAATACAATATTATTAAGTGAAGAAATCGAAAATAAAGATGAAATTTTTTATGATTTAGCATTATTGCTTACAAATTATTATCTTAGAAATAAAGCGAGAAATTTTTTCATTAAACTTTTGAAAAAAAATCCACCAAATTTTTTCAATCTTCTAAAAAATGAAAATTTAAATTTAACATCGAGAATTATTGAAATCTTATCCGAAAGTAATCAATATATTAATCTTAGGGAGAGAGATCACATATTAAAGAACATTTTCTCTTGTTTAAGGATTTTAGATAATTATAAAATTCTTTTAAATAAAGAGGAATTTCTAAATTTAGCATTACATTTTTCTGAATATTTTAAGAGATCCAACGCTAACTCATTCTTCGCAAATCTTAGCAATATAGATTTTTATAAATTCTATTATTTTAGTTTTAGTAAAGCTTTAAGTATTATTAAGGATAATAGAAAGAAAAAGACAGATTTTTTATGTTTAATGTTTAATTTATTGGCAATTAAAAAGTTAGAAGTTGAGCCTAAAATAGAAACCTTTAATCAAATAATCGAAAAAATTAAATCATTAATAAAAGAAAGTATAATTACCCAAGAAATAAAAAAGTATAATCTATTAATCAAAAATGCTCTTTCAGAATATATATTTGAAAAAATAATAAATTTAAATTATAATATTAAAATAAAAGGAAAAAGCATAAAAATCCGACTGGAATTTGAAAATAAGAGTGAATTTAAATTCGAAAAATTAAATTATAAAATATTTTGGAAGCCGCAATATAGATTAACCATTATTGGCAATTCTCAAAAAGAACTATCAAAACCATTTGTAGGAAATTTTTCTGATAGTTTTGAATTACATTCTGAAAATCCGGGGAAGGTTTCGATATTTTGCTTAATTACAATAAATAATCCTATAAATAGTAAAGAGAAAATCAAACAAGAATTTAAATTAAAGAAATTCACAATAAATTAAATTTAATTATATATAATCTGAATTAATAAAAATAAAATCATTATTGAAAGATTATTGTTTATTTTTTTGTTCTATTGAATGAGACAAATATAATATTTTTGAAGATACATTTATAATTATTTTGATTAAAACTATTTTATAATAAGAATAATTTTATCTAAAATTAGGTATTAAAATATGAAATTTAATAAGAGCTTAATCTTATTTATTTTATTCTTTAATCAAATTCTCCTAATCTATTTCATACCTGATTCAATTAGTACAACTGAGAATCAAATAGAAAAAATATTCATCCCAAAAAGTTTCTGTTTTAAAGAATATGCAACTAAAACTGATAATGAGAAAGGAATTAATCAAATTGCAATCCAATTACCTTCTTCCTCATGGAATATAACAAATCTCCAAATAAATTTTACGAATATTAAACTTGGAAAAGAAATTCTTAATGTTGAGACTGAACCATCCGACTCTGTGCTTTTAGATAAGAGCCCAAACGGATATGCAGTTGAGATAAACTTAACGGAACCTACAATAATTTACGGAGTTGAGATTTATGCTCAAATGATTACTCCCGCTGATGCTAATCTTTATGTTCAAATTAATGGATATGATGATATTAATGAATATCCAAATTCAACAAGATATTGTTTTACTCTATTAAATATTTCAACAAATCTCGCTTGGTATTATCAAGATTTTTCCGGTGGAATTTCATTACCAAAAGGGAAATATTTTCTTGTTCTAAATGGTTCCGAAATGGCACCTAATGATCCCGGGAAATATAATTGGTATTATAATGCAGATAATCCAAGTAATCCGAATTACCATTCTTGTTCTTATTCTTATAGTAGCGGATGGACTCCGCTTGGCACTGGGAGACCATTTTTATATAAACTACATCAAAAAGTGGATAGGGTTTATAATCCCGAGGATCTTAGTATGAACGCTACGATTAATGGAGAATCTTTTAAAGTTTATAATGGTTTAATTGCTGGCTCGGGAAATCTCACTATTGATAATGTTAATTTTCATCTAGGAGCATCTCAATTTAATATTCCAATTCGAATAAATCGAAGTATTGAATTAAGCTTTGATATAAATTATTCAATATCAATTAAAAACAAATTTTATTCGGATATTGAGTTAAGAATTCCCGTGAATGGAGATAATGAGTGGATGATATATCCTCAAATTCAAAGGTATTATAAAAATTATTCTATTTCCTTTATAGTTCCTGATGATTGGCAATCCATAAAAATTTATAAAAATGATGTGGATATTACTTCCAGCATTCCTAAAATTGGAAATACATACATTATCCCTAATAATACAATAACAACAGGAGCAATATGGAAAATAACTACTATTTCTGCTCAAAAAGATATCGGCTTAAAAATTCCTAAAGATACTTTTGAACCGGAGGAAGAATTAAAAATAGAAGTCGCGCCACCTGAAATCTCTGGTAATGTTACATTTATTTTAATAGATGCATATGATACGGAAGAATTGAAAGAAATAAAGGAGGTAAAAGAAGACAAGGTTTTATTTTCATATAATTTTGGTGAAAAACCTTATGAAGGCAAATGGAAAATCTTTATATTTTGGTATGATGAAAATAGTGCAGGTTGCCAAAGTGCTGAAATATCTGTTGAAGTTCCGTTTTCAATACCTGTTGAAATAATTTATGCGAGTATTGCCACAATATGTATTTTAGCGATTGTTGGAGTATCTACATATACTACTGTTAAACGCATTAAGAGGAAAAAGGAGGCACGTAAAAAAAGGATTTTCAATAAATATATGGATGCTTTAAATTTATCCCAAATTATCGTTACTGAAAAGAAATCTAATTTGGATATCTTTGAGCGGAATTTTGGTGCAAGAGAAATTGATGCCACACTTATTTCAGGATTTTTAGAAGCAATTAGGAAATTTGGATTAGAATTAACATCTTCAGAAGAGCAAACACAGACAATAAAATTGGATTTTAAAGGATTTCGGGTTTTGATGACGGAATATAAACATTTAAGGATTATTACGGTAATGACGGAACCTCCATCAGATCTTTTCATTAACTCAATTAATGAATTAGCCAGAGATATTGAAAATACATATTATAATGAATTAGAGAAATTTAAAGGCGACCGATCAATATTCTTAGGAATTCAACAACTTCTAGAAAAACATTTACTCATTTCATTAATATATCCATTGAAAATAACGGATGAAAATATTAAAATTAGTCCTGCAGAAAAATCCATGATAAACAGAGCAAGGCAATTAATGAAACAAAAAGGTACAGACTATTTCTTTGTTTCCGGATTAATCGCTCAAAAAAAAGGATTTCAAATTGATGATGCAGAAATAATTCTGCATTTAATCGATAAAAAAATATTTCAACCAATATATCTTGAATAATTTAAAAAAAGTCGAAAAAAAAAAATTATTCTTCTTTTTCTAATTTTTCTATGCTTTTTGATATATCTTGAATCGCCTCTTGTATCGCTTTCAATTCGGATTCAAGATAATCTTTTTCTTGCTTAAGCATCTCAATTTGGGAAGCGGGCTGAGTTATTGGTGTTGTGATTGGTGCAGCTGTAAATCTAAGCGGTGTGACCCCCCAGCCACCCCATCTTCGCCACCCAAATCCGAGTCCACGACCGAATCCCCTTCCTCTTCCGAATCCTCGCCCAAGACCCCATCCGGGACCTTTGGTGAATCCTGGAGTTGAGAATCCCGCACAATATCCTAAGGCTCTTCCCGTCATAGGACCTAAACCTAAAGGTCCTGTTCCATCTCCTCTCGGCATTTTATTTCATCACTTCCTTAAATTTTATCTAATTATATAATAACAATTAAGATATTTAAATATTGTGAATAAATATTCAAAACGATATTCATTTTTATAAATCTAAAATGAAATAAAAAATTATAATATAAATGAAATAAGTTAAAAATATTAAAATAAAAAATAGAAAAAAAAGAATTTATTCTCTAATTTGAACTTTTGGTTTAATTGGAGCAGCACCATTAAAGTTAGTTATTACTGGGCAGTGAGAAAAAACTTTTTCCATGAGTTCTTCAATTTTTTCTTTGGGTGCTTTAGCTTTGATTCTTACGACAGGTTCTAATTTATCATAACCGGGTAAAATATTATCATCGATTCCAAAAATGCCTGCCAAATTAATATGTCCTCTTGAATGTACGGTTAGTTCTTCAATTTCTATTCCCATTATTAGAGCCCAGAATCGTGTTACCGCGATTATGCATGCACCAATTGAGCCTAAAATCGCAAGTAAGGGAGATGGTCCTTTGTCAGTTCCGCCTAAGCCTTCAGGAGCATCAATTAAAAATTTATGTTTGGATGCACCCATAGTAACACTGCATTGCATCCCTTCCTTTAACATTTCACATAATACATTAAAATTTTTCTCTCCATTGGAAATATCTTCTTTTATTGCATTATATGTCTCGAAAAATCCCATTTTTATTCACTTTTATTTATAATAAAAATTCTCAATGAATATTTATTCATATCACACTTTATATATAAATTTTTTTTAGAAATCTTTATGAATAGTGAATTTATGATTGAATATATATTCAAAAGAAAATTATTTTAAAATATTAGTTCATTATAATTCTTTTAATTTATAATTTCTTTAGCTTGAAAAATTATAGATAAATACTAATAATTTTTTTAGAATGAAATACAATCTTAAGCATAGAATCATATATTCATATAAAATTTAATAAAATGGCAGATAAAGCTTATTCTGATTCAGAATGGACCGATGATTTTTTAAAAGAACTGATGGATGATGTAGAAGATAATAAAAACTTAGTAGAATGTATTGTTTGCGGTAAATGCGTTGGAGAGTGCCCCGCAGCAAGAATATCTAATTTTAATAGTCGAACTATAATAATGAAGGTATTGAAAGGGGACAGAAGTGTTGCTAAAGATCCTGACATATGGTATTGCTTTCTATGTGAAAAATGTAAAAGATTATGTCCAAGGGAAGGTATTAACATTCCACTTTTAATAATCAATTTAAGGAATGAATCTTTTAAAAAGGGATATGGCCCAAGATATAATGATCTCAGAAAATATGTTGAAATGGCGGATCGGTTTTTAACTAAAGGAGTTGTTGTTGAGGAACCATTGGAGGGTGCTGTAGGTGAAGAAAGAATTAATGAATTAGATGAGATTTGTAATTTTGCACGAATTAAATATGTATTTAAAGCAGGGAATCATTATAATAAAATTCATAATTTAAATAAAAAGAAGAATAAAAAGAAAGAGAAAAACAATAAATAAAAGGTTAAACATGTTCATTAGAAATTTATCATTAGATTTGGAACAAATTCAAAAAGAATATCCCGAAAACCCTTTTGAATTTTTTAAGGACAAAAAACTTTGTTTGTTCAGAGCTTGCCTGGAAAAATATTTTCCCGGTGTAAGATGGGGTATTTTAGATTTTTTAAAGGACAAAAATTTAAATGTGCAATCCTGTAAAAATCAAACTTGCTGTGCAGGGACCTTTTTCCAGAGAAATTTAATTACCAGAGCTCAGTTTGCTGCCATAAATGAGCGTAATGTGTACGAGTTAAATGAACAAGCAGATATCGTTTTTTTTAGCTGTAATGGGTGCTATAATTCGTTATTAAGAGGGCGGGATTTTTTAAGATATCCTGATGTGAGACATAAAACTCAAGAAATCTTAGATAATCTTACTAAAAGATTTGGAAATCCCGAAAAGTATAAAATATTGGAAGAACCTAAAGTAAGATTTATCCATGATTTAGATTTCTGGTATTTAATTAAAAAAACACTTATAGATTCACTCAAATTTGATTTGCGGGGATTAAAAGTTGCAGTACATTACGGCTGTCATTATCTAAATTTAGAGAGAGATAAACGCACGCCAGAACAATATCTCCATGATAAAACTAAATTAGAAGAATTAGTAGTCTTATTCGGAGGTGTCCCTGTAGATTATTCCGAAAGAGAATTATGTTGCGGCTGGGGGGCTTCACAAATAGTAATACATCCTAAAGATGCCCTTAAAATAACGGAAAAGAAATTGGCAAGTGCAGAAAAAGCGGGTGCTGATTTTCTTTTAATGCCTTGCCCCACATGTTTATATACTCTAAGTAAGCCCGAATATAGGGAAAAAATAGAACAATGGTACGGAAAAAAACACGATATTCCTACAATTCATTTGAATGAATTAATTGCAATTTTAAGAGGTTGCGAAGAACAAAGATGTATTACATTGCGGCGTAAAACACCTCGATTAGAAGAAATTTATAATATTATTACGCAGCAATAATCTATTTTTACTTATATTATAATATAAAATCTTAAGATTTATATTTAGGTAAGTTTAAATTCTTCTTACTACAAAATATTTAAATGAGCGTGAAATCTTATTATAAAAAAATTCTTTTTAATGTTATGTCTCATATTTGGAACCTTATTTTTTATTCCTTTTGTTAATGCCGCAACCAGTTATGAAATTAAAGCTGAAGAGGATAAGGATTATATCTGGACTTTAAATACTTTAGATGAGAATGATATGGCAGATCTTTTTGGAGATGATTGGGATGATGATGATTTTTGGAGACATTCAGAACAAGGTGCAAGAATGAAAATAGAAATTTCAAAAATAGAAGATAAAGAACCTTATCCATATGATACGGATTACGATGCTTTTTTAATTGTCTATGATATATGGTATTTCGATGATTATGAAGGAGATAAATGGGGAGATGAGGATGTTCAAGATGTACCAATTTATTCTCTGATGGATCCTTCAGATTATGAAGAGATTTACGGAAAGGACGCAAAAATGACATTTACGCAATACGGTTTTTTCTGGCCTGTAGATACAGCTAGTTATTGGGATGAAATTAATTGGAAAGATAATGTAGACATTGATGGTAGCAAGGCGACGATTTTGTACGATAAGGGAGATTATGTATTTGGATCACCATGCGAAGAAGATTGTATATTAGAAGCTTCTGTTAATGGTGATGGAATTTTATCAGATATTAAATTATTAAATGATAAAGATAAAGTAATAGTTGAATTTACTTTAAATGCGATTCCCGGATATGAAATTACTCTCCTAATAGGTATTATTATCATTTTTTCAATAGGACTTATATATATAGGAATGAAAAAGAGAAAAATAAGTGAATTTTAAAAAATTTAATTCCCTTTTTTTTTAATTAAATAAAACAATTGAATAAAATAGAATTTTAATCTTTTTAGAAAAAAGCGTTATTAATTTTCTTCTAAGGCAAACCTAGGGCATGAATCAATGCACAATAAACAACTAATACATTTTTCTTCGTTATATTCTAATCGCCATTCTTCATTGAGGATTAATGCATCAGTAGGACATAGAGAAACGCATGCACCGCAATCAATACATTTATCATAATCAACACTAATTCTACCTTTTTTATTGACGATTACATCGTTTTTTTGTAATGATTCCGTAATTTCTTTTATTTTATCTTCGGGAACATCCAATAATAAAGACACTCCATTAGTTCCTACGGAAAATTTTAAGATATTAAAGCTAATCTCGTGTTTTAAAATCTCATTAATGATTTTTGAATAATCTTCTATTTTTTTTATTAATCCAAAAGGTAATGTAACATTAATTACGGTCATTTTTACATCAACTCCTCCGAAGTGATTATTCCGATTACTTTTTTATTTTCATCAATTACCGGAAGTGCCGAAATATTATTTGCCTTCATTTTTCTGGCAGCAACATCAATAGGATCGTTATCGCTTGCCGTTATTACTCTTTTTGTTATTATATCCTTTAATTCATTTTTATCTTCGGCAATGGCTTTTGTTATATCAAAACTTGTAACAATCCCTTTTAAGATCCCATTTCTATCGGTAATTATAATATGATTCACGTTATTTCTAATAATTTTTTCCGCCACAATTTTGATATCACAATCATCGTAGCAGATTTCCGCTTTCTTTTTTAAATCTTTTACAAATTTTAGTTCGGTTGTTATTTTCATAGGTTTAAAAACGGTATCCGTAGGTAATGTTTCTGCGGGAGGGTTTAAGAAAAATTCTCCTTTTTCAATCCATTTTTTTAGCGTTTCTGCAATTTTTCTGGCATAATACAATGATGACATCGGTGAACATTTTACCTTTTTACCGTTTAGCTCTATATAACCGCTTTTTAATTCTGCATAACTTACTTGTCTTAGAATTGGTCTATCTCTTCTCGGAACCCCGTAATCTACAACATCTGTTAATATTTCTTCATCCGATATAGACGTTTTTCTTGCTAAACCTTCATATAGAATCGGGATCGGGATGCCTACACCGACAAACATAGAGGTTCCGTAATTTTTATAAACTGCCCCTTTTAAATATTCAGGAGACATCTGTTTAAGATCACCTTTAACGAATAATGTCCCAAATCGATTCTTAGGACTATGTTGCGTCCCCTCTCCTATAATATATCCTATTCCACCGCCTAAAAAGATCCTTGTGCCAATACCAATTGTTTCATAATCAGGATCATTACTTAATGGACTTAATACTCCAGCACCAGCATAATGTGCATTTCCGAATTTCGGCAAGAGTTTACCCATATATGTATATAATGTTTTGTCGGAACTATTTACGGCGCATACATATCTTTGGTAAGCATTTCGAGGATTACAAAGTATTGCTTGATTTAGATCCTCTATAGTGAGTTCGGTATCTACTTCCGCTCGAGGATAGCAATCAGTTGTATAGGAATTACCTTTCAATCGTATAGGTTTCTTTGATACAAGATCTTCAATAACATGACCGCCGCCATACTCAAATGGCTTAATATCCGCCATTCTTGTGCATCCAATATAACAATCAACTGCAGCATTTCCGTGATAAGCATGAACATCATTCAACCATAAATGTTCAAATTTTATTGGAGGATCAGAATGCCCAAAATTAAGAAAAGCTCCGCTGGAGCACATAGGACCAAAAGTTCCTGTAGTAACTACATCAACTTCTTTAGCGGCTACTTCTACACCATTCTCTCGCACATAATCAACCATTTCTTCAGCAGTTAATACAAATGCCTCACCATTTTTAATTTTCTCATTAATCTCAGCATATGTTTTAGTCAAATTATCACCATAAGTTTACTTTTATTCGGACTTTAATAATTCCAATAAATTATTTTAATTAAATTTTATATAATATATAAATGAAAGAGATGATTTTATGTTATAAATGAATACAATATATCTCAAATGAATATTTTAGGAAAAAAAGATGCCAATTTTGCCTAATTTGCAAGAAATAAAAACATTAAGAAAAAGATTAAATATAAGTCAGATAAAAATGGCAGAAGATCTTAAAATACCTCAAGCTACAATTTCAAGAATCGAAAATGGTAAAGGAAATCCCTCTTATCAAACAGTAAAAAAGATTTTTGATTATTTGGAGCTTGAAATGAAAAATAAAAAAAAAATCAAACAAATTGCGAAGGATATAATGACAAAAAATATTATTTTTATAAATTCGGGAGCAAGCGTAAAAGAAACAATAGAACTTATGAGCAAATACAATGTTTCACAATTACCGATTTTGGACGAAAATAAAAACATTGGAAGTATAACAGCTAAACGAATCCAAAAATTAATCGCAGAATCACCTGAGCTTATAAATGCAGAAATTGAACTTATAAAAGAGCTTCCTTTTCCGGAAATTGAGAAGAATTGGGAGATAAAAGATATCTATACATTATTAACCAGATACCCCGCTCTATTGGTTAAAGAGTATGATGAATATATAGGGATTATAACAGATTCCGATTTATTTAAGATAATATAATTAATAGATTTTGAAATATTAGATTTTTATCCTATTACTTATTTTTCTATATAACTAATGATTAATAAAAAAGCGTTTTCAATATTTCTTTTAGTGCTGACAACCGTTCTTTGGGGTTCTACATTTATTCTTACCAAAATGTCTATTGAAAAAGCTCCAATTTTTTTCTTCTTAGGAATGAGATTTTCTCTTGCATTATTAGTATTTATCCCTTTTACATACAGATTAAAATCTATGAATAAGAA
>CAZVTX010000105.1:0-10477 GCA_964629395.1 uncultured archaeon | reverse complement strand
AGAATTATTTGAAAAAACTATTGAAAAATATTTTCCTAGCTATCTAAAAGGTGATCAAACTTATCGTCAATGTAAAAAATCTCATAAAAATTTTAAGAGATTGGTTGAAATAACGAGAGAATGTTTTGAAACTCAGGTAGAAGATACAGTTTCCATGCTTAAAGTTCAAGATGAAAATATTAAAACATATGATGATCTTTGTAGAGCTGTTTTTAAAACTAAAGATGAAGCCTATAAATCTCTTAAACGACAATTAGATTTAAATGAAAAAGGGATCAAAATCGTGGAAGAAGATCCATCAATTTTAAAGATAATGACCGGTCGAAATATTATTGTGAAAGTCCTTAGAAAAGGATTTGAAATAACAAAGCAAGAACTTATTAAATCGTTAGAAGAAACTTTTCAAAATAAAAATTAATTTAATCTCTAAATTTTAATAATATATATGAATAGTGATGGTTTAGAAAATTCTGAACATTTAGATCAGTATATTTTTAAAGAAAGTGAGCTAAGACGCTTTTTCTTAAATTTACTTGTAATTTTTTTTATTATGAGTTATTATTTATTCTTTTCTGAGCTTTATGGTTCAATTTCAACCCCTTTTATTAAAGAAAATACATTTAATATAAAATTTGAAATAACATTAATGTTATTTGTTTTTCTTTCGGTTTTAGCAGGAGGATATCGTAGTTTTATTGCGGGTTTTATAGGAGAATTATTATATCAAACAATTCATTATAATAAGATTTCAATCTGGTGGTGCCTTATTATTGCAATTTTAGGATTGCTTACTGGGTTATATAAATATAAACCATTAAAATATGAAAATATAATGAATATTTATTACACATTTATATCGCTAATAATTGCAGCTTTTATTATATCAAGTCTGATAACAATTATTCAAGTTTATGAGAAAAATCTATTTTTAGAAGAAGCATTATTAATTTTTGGAATAAAATTTTTTTTACAATCAATAGTCTCTTACGTTTTCATAGTACCGATAATGGTTTTTATTTATGATTATACTCTCGCGAAAAAGGAGCGCCATATATATCATATTTTATTAACTCATCATACAATAGCTGAAAGTGATCATACTTTTTATCTTAAATTTGGAAATACTTACATATATTTTTGCTCTCGATGTTCGGGAATGATTTTAGGAATTATATTTTCTTCTTTTATATTTGATCTTGTTTTTAAAATATTTTCTATAGAGATTTATCCGTTAGATGCAATTATAATATGTATCATTGCACCGATTCCAGGATTAATAGATTGGGGCACGCAAAAAATGCTATTAAGGAAAAGCACAACAGAGACTCGATTAATTACAGGCTTTATTATCGGAATTGCTCTCAATTCAATTAAATATACAGATGAATATTCGATTCATTTACTTATCATAATTATAATCTATTTTATTGTGTTTGGAATGTTAATGTTTTTCGGCGAGAGAAAACGGATGAGGGTTTATTATCAAAAATCGGACTCCAACTAATTTAATTACTAAATTAAATTTTTTAATAATATACTTAATAGGCCTCTTTTAAAAGAATTTTTGAAAAGCCCTTGATTATTAAATATAGGTGAATTTTATTTCGATGATTGAAAATAAAAAATTTTATTGCAAAGAATGCGGATATCAATTTCCTCCAGAATTAGTAGAATTAATAAAAAAAAAAGTAATTGTCTATTGTGAAAAATGCGGAACTCCTTTTTCAATGGAGGGAATTTCTTTAAAAAAAGATTATTTTAAGTATATACGGGAAAAAGAAAGAAGAAAACAATATATTAATAAATTTACTCCACCATTAGAAAAGATTATTCAATTTTTAAATAAAATTTCTTTCATTCCCGTATTAATTCTCACAATTGTAGCTTTCTCTATGATTGGAACAATTGTTTTATTTCCCAAAGAATGGGTTGCTATTCTAATAAAACAATTTTGCCTTGGTTTTTCTTCTCTTTTTATTACGATTTATGATATGAAATATTTATCCAAAAAAATTGAAAATAAAGAATATGATAGTATATTACTTGATTCATTTTTATGGGGTATTGCAGGTTGTATTTTATTTGGTACGGGTGTAATTATTCTAATAAAAGGGCTCTTAATTATTTTCTATAATATTTTAAAAATTAGTAATAAAGAAAATTCAACTTATCAATTTGGACTTTTATCATTAAAATCTTTAAATAGATCATCAGCACTTCTTGGATTTGAGTTTATCATAATTTCTCTTTTCTTTTTAGCACAGGATATATATTATGAAGAAGGTGTTTTAATATTACCCGAATTAATTCCGTTAATAGGTTTTGGCATTATTTCTATAATTGCATTAATTATTGATTATAGTGGAGGAAAAAAATTTAAACCAGAAAAGAATCTAAAAATTAGCAGTTTTTTTAAGTTCTTAATTTTAGGAATTTTAGGTTCTTTATTCTTCGGCGTAGGAGCGCTTATCATTATTAAAAGTATTTTAATTTTATTAATGGCAATTATTTTTGGTTCTAATAAAATATTATCTGATAAAAAAGAAATACCATTAAAATCTAAAACGGAAATAGATATTATTCCCAGAAGAGAACTAAGAATTCCAGATTTAAGTAATAAAAAAGATGGAAGTCTCGCTGAAAGGGAGGAAATTAAAGAAATTGAAAAGTCAAAAATTCAACAGGAAGAAAAGAATATAAATAAACAGATTCAAGAAGTCAAACTAAAAATAAATGAATCTCTATTACCGGTTAAAGATGATAAAGATAAAAAGGTTATAAAACAATATTTTACGAGGATATTTACAATTCTTAGCAAGGATATAAGGCAAAAAATCAATGAATTAAAGATTCCTAAGAAAGAAAAAAAGATGATAATGAAAGAACTCGCATTTTTAACGGCAGAAGAACAAGCAAAATATATGACTTATATTATAAATATATATGGTACTGAAATTCCTGAAAAACTTATAGATCGTGTAAAAAAATTACCGAATTTAAAACCTAAATATTATGAACAAATTATTGAACAATTAAAATCCATGGATCCCGAGGAAAGAATCAGATTTATTGAATTTTTAGAAAAATATTCAAATTAAAATTAGGGAGTAAACTATTATGTCATTTGAAAAAAGGAGAGAATCAAAAGAAGAAAATGAGAGAAAAATATTGGAAGACAGCTCTTATCGTAGACTAGATTTTACTCCCCTTCAATCTAAGTTAATTTTAGAAAGCAAAAAACCAGAAGAAAAAATTTCTATTGCAGAACAAAAAGAATTATTAATCCCCGATAAGGAATCTACGGAGTTTATTATTAAAGCAGAATTGACCGAAATAGAAAGAGATGTATTAGAAATTGCAAAAAATATATTAAAACTAAAAAGATTTAGTTCTGAATTCAATGTAGATTCAGAAGCAGAGATATACCGCTTTCCAATTATTGAAAGATTATATGCGAAATGTATATCCAAATTGTCATTTTCCAAAGGATATACAAAAGATCAAATCTTTTTAGCAATTAGAAATCTTGAAAAGAAAAATTGGATTGTAACTAATGAAAGACGTACAAAATTTGAGATTTTAAATGATAAAAAATTTCAGAAAATTTTGGATTTTATAAAAAGAAATCCTGGAATCCATGCAAGAGATAAAAAAATTGAAGAAGAATTAAATATTACTCGAACACCATTTTTAAAACATATAATGACATTAGAAAGATTTAAACTTATAAGATCTAAAAAAATCGGAAAAACATTACATTTTTTTCTGCCAGATGTTCCTGAACATTTTGATAAATATAAGGTTGCATTCTTAAACCCCATTTATAAAAGAATTATCGAAGAATTTATACATGATGAGACCTTAACAATATCCCAGCTTTCTGAAAAGTTGGATATTTATCCGGGAACTCTGCAATACCATATAAAGAAATTGAAAGATTTAAACTTAATAAAAACTTCAAGAAATTTAGAAGGAAAAAAAGTCTATTTAATTAACATCGAACTATTAAAAAAATATAATGATTTCTTTAAAGAGCCTGATTTTTCTAAAATATTAAGAGGTCTTTAAGAGACTATCTATTTTTGGTAAAGATTCAATAACCAATTTAATTGCATTATTTACACCATGTTCTAATTCTGGGTGTATCGCATTACTTTTTAAAAGATCATACTTATTATCAGCCGGCAAATCGGAAACTGCTAAAATAGAGACAACTTTAAAATTATACAATTGTCCTAATAAAAAAAGAATTGAGCTTTCCATATCTATAGCCCCAACATTTATTTTTCGTAAATCTTCAATTAAATCCTCTGATTCACAAAATAAAGCATCGATGGTCCATAAATCTGTTTGCTTTATTTTATCCGAAAAAAGATTTTTACCCGTCTTTATAAAAATTTCTTTAAGTTCATTATTAGGTTTGGAAATAAAAATATTCTTACCCCCTACCCCCATTTCTGAAAATTTTTCAATTGGATTATTTATCTTGTTATTATTTTGAAAGAATTTAAAATATCTTGATATATAATAAGGAGTTGTTCCATCACCGCAATAAGCAATATTAGGAATAATAATATCTCCGATGTCAATTTTATTATATGAATTTTTAATACCTCCGCAAACATCTACACGAATTACAATTTTTACATCTGCCCGTTTAAAGCATTCTAAAGTTATAGCCGTATGCGGGCAACCTATTAATGAACGAATGACGCTTACTTGGATACCGTTAAGAAAACCATTATAAACCCTGCCGTGTATTGTTTTATTTTTTAATTTATTGACGATTTTTTTCATAACATCTTTTACTGCCGGCATTATTACAATTTTTTTAATAGAAGATGGTTTCGTTTCCAGAAATAATCTTACAATCTTCTCATCAACACTTATAAATTTTAGACCAAAGTTCAATAATCCCATTTTAAATTTATCAAACATTTAAAACAACTTCTTAAAATATTTTTTATATTTCTAATAATTTCCAATTTTTATTATTCTTGATTTTGGATAAGTTTAATTTAGAAAAAAAATCTTTTAGATATCAAAAATTTTATTTTATTACTTATAATTTTTAAGAATAAAATTAAATTAATTAGAAAAAATCTCCATTTATAGTAAAGATATTATTTAAAAGTTTAAAAAAATATGAGAAATGAATATTTAGTAGATAATAGGATAACACCAAAATACGTAGATGCAAATACCAAAACAACCTATCGAATAATTGGTAAAAATAAGCATTCTGCAATTAAACCTTGCCATTGGCTCGAACAAAGATTATTAACGGGTAGAGATAATCGAAATTGTTATAAAGGAGTATTTGGAATAAAAAGTCATCGCTGTCTCCAAAATACTCCTTCATTACCTTTTTGTAATCATCAGTGTGTTTTTTGTTGGAGAGATTTAGAAAATAGCATAATTAGCAGCAAGTTTTTAGTTAAACCGGATGAGCCTAAAGAATTGGTTGATGAAATGTTACGTCATCATAGAGATATAATTAAAAACCACTTGCCTTTAAGAAGATACATGGATAACTATGAAATTATGATTGATATTTTGGAATATATGTTAAACAATACTAAACCTCAGAATATAAATTTGATTTCAGAAGAGCTAAATATTAGTAAAACTAAAGTAGAACGTGCTTTAAATTTATTAAAAAACCAAAAATTTCTAATTCCTATCGATTTACAAAGCAATAGATATATTCTTGATAATGAAATTAGTTGCTGTATAAAAACGAGAGAAGAAATAGAAATTTTAATAAACCGAGAGTTAACAACTCCGGATGAGATAATGCAGGCGCATACAGAAGCACTTAATCCGACTCATGCAGCAATTTCACTTGATGGAGAACCATTATTATATCCTTATTTAAGCGGCCTTATCGCCGAATTTAGAAAGCGTAATATGACTACATTCGTAGTTACTAACTCTACATTACCTGAGCGAATAGAAAGATTAGAAGAATTGCCTACACAATTTTATTTCACTATAGCCGCTCCTAATGAGAGAATTTATAAAAAAGTTTGTCGCCCGATGATTAAAAATGGATGGGAAAAAATACATCAAACGCTCGAATTAATTGACTCATTAAATTGCAGAACACTTGTGCGACTAACAGCCGTAAAGGGATTAAACATTTCGGAAGAATATCTAGAGTCATATGCGAAAATTATAGAAAAAGCAAATCCAAATTTTTTTGAAATTAAAGGATTTACGTTACAGGCGAAAGGTCTTGATATTAGCAAACGATTAAAGTCAAATTTACCGCCTTCAGAATATTTTCCGGATTATAATTATTTAAAAAATATTGCTGAAAAATTTGAGAAAATAAGTAATTTCCCCATGATTTATGAAAATAAAGATAGTAGAGACTTTTTATTTGCTGTAAATTGGGATAAGGATAAAGATCCCGCTATTAAAAAACTTTAAAATTTATTTAGAATTAATTAACAAATTTATGAAATCATCTCCATTTATAATTAATCCAAGTTCGCCTTTAGCGCCTTCTTTTTCTGAAAATTCTCTATTTAATGGATTTTTTCTTGCTTTTTTAGGATTATATATTACGAATGGTACAGGATCATCAGAATGAGTTCTGATTTTTATAGGAGTAGGATGATCGGGAAGAACAGAAATAATTAATTCATTATTAAATTTTTTTTCAGCTTTTATAAAGGGTTTTACAATTTTTTCATCAAAATTCTCTAATGCAGCGATCTTTTTCTTTGGATCTCCTGTATGAGCCATTTCATCAATTCCCTCAACATGTAAGTAAACAAGATCTTTTTTTTTCAATTCTTTAAATGCTGCATCAACTTTTCCTTTATAATTAGTGTCAGGTAATCCTGTAGCACCTTTTACATATATTGGTTCAAACCCAATTGCAATACCTAATCCAAATATTAAATCTACTGCAGAAATAACAGATCCGGTAAGACCAAATTTCTCTTTAAAAGATTTCATATTAGGCTTTTTACCGCCACTCCAAGGCCATATGTGTGTAGCAGTTAATTTACCTTCTTTTTTACGTTTTTTATTAATTGGATGTTCAATCAAAATTTTATGGCTTTTTTCTATAAGTTGATTTAGAAATTCTGCTGTTAATTTTGCTCTATTATCATTTATGTCTTTTGGTTTAATTAAATATTGTAAATATTGCTTATCGAGAATATCATGAGGTGGAGTTGTAATTATATTTTCAGAAAATTTTTTACCGTTTAATCTAAGAATATGTCTATATTGTACACCGGGAAAAAAATTGCAATCATTATTCCCTAATTTATCTTGTAAAGTTAATATTAATTCTTTTGCTTCTTCAGTCGAAATATGCCCTGAAGAATAATCCTTAATTAAGTTATTTTGAATTGTTATTAAATTACAGCGAAATGCAATATCTGATTCACTGAGGGAAACTCCAGCACTTAAAGCTTCTAAGGGACCCCTTCCGGTTAGATATTTCCTAGGGTCATAACCCATTATCGTCATATTAGCACATTCACTACCCGGTTCCATTCCATCTGGAATTGTTTTTAGCATCCCCATATAACCGTACGATGCTAACCAATCAAGGCAAGGTGTTTTTGCTGATTCAAAAATTGTTTTATTTCCTAGTTCCTTAATTTCCCAATCTGCGGCGCCATCACAGACTAATATTGCATATTTCAATTTATTTACCTCTTTTTTTTTTAACCCATTCTTGAAAATAATGCTGAATTATATGTTTGAGAGCATTTAGATTAATTTTTTTTAATGCAGAAAAGGTTAAATATGGAATATTTTCTTTTTCATAACTATATTTATCCAATCCAACAAGATTAATTCCATATTGCCTTGCATTATCTACAAGAAAATTTACTATCCTCCCTAATTGTATTTTCGAAATTTTATCTATTTTATTAATTAACACTATTAAAGGAAGCTCAAATTCTCTCAAAAAATTAATTAATTCGAAACTTAAAGGAATAGTTGTTTGATTTTTAATAAAATATTTCATCAATTCATCTTCAATCCTTAATACATTTAAGACGACAATCGCAAAGAAATATTCTGAATGATGTTTTTCAATATGGATAACAATCTGCTTTTTAATATGTTCCTCTCGTCTATTACTTGCCTTTCGCATATAACCAAATCCAGGTAGATCAACGATTTTATAAGGTAATTTCTCGGAATTAATTGGTTTTATAAGTAATGTGCTACCAGGAGTTTTTCCAATTTTTCCCTTATATTGTTTACGATTTGGAAGTAATAATTTAGTAATAGAACTTTTACCTACATTGGAATTACCGATAATCATTAGATTGGGTTTTTCTTTATTTTTTCCCGACATTTTTTATTCATATTCAGCTATATATCCGAAAAATCATCCTTTAAAAAATCTGAAAACATCCTTTTTTGCTCTTCCTCTTTAATAATCGGTCTTCTAATAATAGGAGGTCCAGCTTTAATTAAAAGATCTTTTAAAGTATCGATATTTACGTTAATTTTAAATTTACCGCCGCTCAAATATCTTATTACTCTTTTATTATTAAGATTTAATCTTAAAATATAACCTAATCCAAAAACAAATTGATGATAAGGAATTGGATCAATAGGACTTTTACTTGTGTCTTCCTTAAGAACATCATATAATAATTCTTTACTGGCAATATGATCTTCTACATTAAAAGTTAGATGCCAGAGTGCATGATACCATATTTTATCTCTTTTAGTTTTAATGTAATTTAAAAACTTTTCCGGCGTAATTATCTCTTCTTTTTCTTTTTCTTTCCTTCTTTCTAATTCCTCTTTTATTTTTTGTTCCAATTCGGGAGATATTTCTTGAGTGGATATAATTTGTTCTGAATCTTCGGAATCAATTTCACTTTTTCTCACTGCCTCAATTGCTTCCTTCATTTCTCGTAATTCTTCTAAATCTAAATCATCTACGTCTGAGAAATCCGATACCAACGCCTCTTTCTGTTTTTCGTAATTATTTTCCTCTTGTTTTACCATTTCTATTGCTGCTTGAATTTCTTTAAGTTCTTCCGGATCGAAATCCTCTATTTCGGATAAATCACCATCAATGGACTCTAATTCACTTAAAAAAGCTTTTAAATCATCGGAATCCCCATTATTCTTATTCATTGGCTCTTTCGGATCTTCACTCATAAAATATCTTTAATTAAATTTTTTTTAAATTAATAATATCGTAGAATTAAAATTAATTTAATCATTCTACTTTTTAATATGAATTCGCTTAGTTTAGGTTTAATTAAAGGAATTATTTTTGACTTAGATGGAGTAATCTTCGATATTACGGATGCCATCAAAAAAGCAGTCGAAGATGCCGTCCAAAAATATAATATTAATGTAGAAATTGAAGAAGTCCTTCAAGAAGTTGCTCATTTAATTGAAGATTTACAAAATTATCCCGTACCAAAAATTATTCTTAATTCATATAATCTTTTACAGGTAAAGTTTTTAGAAGGATTTACATTTTTTAAAAAATTAAGAGTTGGGATTTATCTATTTAATCAATTTAATAAATATAAGGAAAATGCTGGTATTTTTGAAGGAATAGATAATATAATCTCAAAATTAAAAGAAAATGGAAAAAATCTTGCAATTTTCACCAATAATAAAAGTTCCTATGCTGAGGAAGTATTAGACAAATTCAATTTAAGAAAATATTTTGATTTAATAGTAGGCTTCAATGATGTTTCAGAAGTAAAACCTTCTCCAGAGGGAATAAATCTTATTCTTAAAAAATGGAATTATAAACCATCTGAGGTTATTTTTATAGGAGATATGACTACTGATGTTTTAGCGGGAAAAGCTGCAAAAGTGAATACCATCGCAATAGCATCTGGTTTAGCAAAAAAGGAATCTCTTAAAAATAATAATCCGGATTATTTAGTGGATAATGTTGGAGAATTGAAACGATTATTAAGTTTATAAACAATATAAATTAATTATTCTTAAAAAATAAAGAGATATAAAAAAATAATTCTCAAATTTTTTATAAAATTATATCTGAAAAATATAATTCTAAGTTCTTTTATAAATAAAGCGCTCCCAGCTTTTAGTCTTCGGTAATTCTTCGGGCATTCCCTTTCTTTTTCTTATTTGTAAAATGATAGACTCTTCCATACTTGCGGGAACTTTCTCAAATCCCGCAAATTCATATCCAAAGAAAGCACGTCCTTGCGTAGCACCCCTAATCTCATCCGCAATCCCTACAATCTCAGCTGCGGGTAACACACCTTGGACACGCACCATCTCTCCTTCAGGAATAACATTTGAGATTCTACCTCTATGTTTATTAATAATCGAAATTACGCCTCCTTCGGTTCCTGCAGGTGTTTTTACGTCTATTCTCTGAATGGGTTCATATAAATGAGGATCTGCATCCAAAAATGCCAAAGATAATGCTGCATACATCATACCCGATGTCTGTGCAAATTGAGTATGTCTTGGATCTTCATGAACT
>CAZVTX010000104.1:0-10494 GCA_964629395.1 uncultured archaeon | reverse complement strand
AAGTAAAAAAGATATTTTTTTAATCTCTTTGGCTTAAAATAGTAACAGAGCAAACGGCATATGCCCCTCCTAAATTATGTGCCAACCCTATTTTAGCATCGGGTACCTGCCTTCCTTCTGCTCTGCCTTGGAGTTGCTTTGTTACCTCTTGAATCATCCGGCAACCGGTCGATCCTATGGGATGTCCGAATGATTTCAAACCGCCTGAGGGGTTTACCGCAACTTCACCATCCCAATTGAAGGTTCCGTTTTTTAATTCTTCGGCAGCTTTGCCCATCTCGCAAAACTTTAAGTCTTGACAGTTTAATAGTTCGGTAATTGTAAAGCAATCATGAACTTCCGCTAAGTCAATTTCTTTTCGAGGATCTTTAATTTCTGCTTCTTTATAAGCCATTTCTGCAGCCTTTACCGTAGCGGGAGAAGAAATAAATGAAAATGTTGGGTCATACCAAGGCGTATCCGTAATAACGGATATTGCATTTGATTTAACCAATACATAATCTTCCGAATGAGCATAACTTTCGGCTAATTCGGGACGTGTGACTATTACAGCGGCAGCTCCATCGGACATTGCACAGCAATCGTAACGTCCTAAAGGATCGGCAATCATAGGTGCATTTAAGGCGTCCTCTACCGAAATTTTAATTTTAAAATGACTTTTTGGGTGATAATAACCATTTTCATGGTTTTTAACCGCTACCCGTGCAAGATCTTCTTTAGTCCAGCCCCATTCATGAAAAGATCTGGTTGCTAGAAAGCAAAATTGTGCGGGCGCTGAAGGTAAGGGTAATACGGGATGTCCGAAAATTCTAAAGCCGGGAAGTCCGCTGCCTCCTTCATCCATCAATTTTTCTACTCCGCAAGCCATAACAATATCATATGCTCCGCTTGCGACAGCAAAGCAAGCATTTCTGAAGGCATCCATGCCTGAAGCACAATAATTTTCGCATCGTGTTACTGGCTTTCCGTCAAGCCGGAGAGCATCCTCTAATGTGGTTCCCGATAACCCCGTGAAATAATAATAAACTCCTAACCATGCAGCATCAATTTCTTCTTTATCTACACCCGCATCTTTCATAGCACCTACACATGCTTCGTGTAATAGGTCATATTGAGATTTATCCCATAATTCGCCATATTTTGTAGCCTCTACACCGATTACCGCAACTTTATCCTTGATACCATTTCTTGCCATTTTTAAAACACACTTTTATTGAATCTTGTTTAAATATAGAATGCTTTGATTTTATTTAATTATTTACAATAAACAAGATTAATGCTGATAATTAAAAGAAAGAAGAGTTGAAAAATAAATATTTTTCAAATAAGACTTTATACATATTCAATTTTAATTGCATTTCTGGGACAATATGTCTCACATACCCTACACTCTCTTTCTCGACCTTCTGCTTCTAATCTTCGGCAATGCTGTAGGTTAAGAAGCTCACATTTTCCATCTTTTACCTGAAATAACTGATGTTTATGAGGGGGATAATCAGGTGCTTTTCCGCTAAGCGTTGGAGGACAATATCTCGCATTTACGGGACAAACAGTTACGCAAATCCCGCAACCATCACAAATTTCGGGATCTACATTTATCCTTAATTCTTTCTCCTTTCCCTCTTCACCTTTTAATAATTCCTTTAAGGTTTCATATTGTTTTTTATATTTAGGCTCAAGTAAAGGGGGACAATCGTCTACTTTAACTTGCCCTTGGAGTAATGCTAAAGCGAAAGCCATACAAGTAGGCTTTCCGCATTTCTTGCAATTAGTCTTAGGCAAGTATTTATAAAGATCCATGAAATTTTGTACGGGAATTTTATAAGTCACCTTTTATTTTTAGAAATATTACTTCTTTTAGAAAATATTAGAGATTTTATTAAATTCTTCTCTTTATACAAAATAAATTCTTTATTAAAATTACTAATTCCATAAAATTTTTTTCAAGGAATTATAAATATTTTTAATAGATTCACTTGCTTTAGAAGAAGGTGCGAAATCCACAACAGGTTCAGAAAATGACATTGCCTTCGGAATCGAGAAGTCTACGGGGATCTCACCTATAATTGGATGATCGGCATTTCTTATTGAATTTAGAAAATCATCTTTAAAATCATTTATAACATCCGACTTATTTATTATAATTCCATAGGGAATATTAAATTGCTGCGCAACGGAAATTGCTCTTTCAAGGTCATGTAGTCCGGATGGTGTTGGTTCGGTTATGAAAATAACATAATCCAGACCTGCAAAGGTGGCAATTACGGGGCAACCAATCCCCGGGGGGCCATCAATTATTATTAAATTTGAACTGTCAAATGTTTTCAAACCTTTTACAGCTTCTTTAACATCTGATACCAACTTTCCAGAAGTAGTACTTCCAAGTCTAGTTTGACCATAAATCAATTCAAACCCTAACTCCGTCTTATATGAAATAATCTCTCCACTTTTTACAGGCTTTATATCAAAAGCATGTGTAGGACATAATACTTTACATGCTCCGCATCCTTCACATGCAATATAATCTATTTCAGGATAATTCTTTTCATCATTCCATCTTAATGCTCTAAATTCGCAAAAATGCTCATTAATGCATTTTTTACACTGAGAACATTTATTCTCTAAAAATTCCGCTTTTAAAGTGGCAAAAACCTTTTTCTTATTAACGTATTCCTCATTTTCCGGTGGTAATAAAAGAGCAAGATTCGGTGCATCAACATCGCAATCAAGAGCAATAGGATTAATATCGGGATCTTTATACGCTAAGGCCAATATTGACGCAGCTAAAGTCGTTTTACCAACGCCTCCTTTTCCCGAGAGGACGCCAACATATTTTCGCTGTGTTTCCATTGATTCTGCCAGATTTTTATCTTCAATTTTTAAACTCATTTATTACGGACCTCTATTTTTTGTATTTTTATAATAGATTGCAATTGTTCAAATAATTTTTTAAATGCAATATACCCGGGACCGTTTTTATTATAACCGTTTTTTTCATCCATTAATGGTGTAGCATTACAATATGAACTTAAAATATCATTATCAAGGGGTATTTCTCCGAGAATTGGATATTCCTTTTCATTCAAAAACGACATAAATTCCTTTTTATAACCCGGTAAAGATGACCGATTAATAACCACATAGAATTTCTTATTTAATAGCTTTATTAATTCAATAATCCTAACAAGGTCATGCTTTCCGAATTTAGTAGGTTCCGTTATTGTAATTATATAATCTCCTTTGTCAATTAACAATTCGACATCACAATGTGCTCCCGGTGCAGAATCCAGTATAATAATGTCATATCCTTTTTTTCCGGAATTTTTACTCTCAATTTTTATCTTCTCTATTTTATCCATTAAAGCTTCCACAATAACAGCGGATTTTGCTTCTGTGGGAATTATTTCTCCTATCAGTAAATCGATATCATTAATTGAAGTAAAATATGTATTCCCGATAATTCTATATTCCGGTTCTATTGCATTTGTCGGACAGATTTTATAGCATAACTTACAGCCTGAGCATACATTTGTAATGGGAATTGGAAAAGCATCTTTAACAAATAAGAGTGCATGAGAGAGACAATTTTTTGAACATAATCCGCATTTTTCACATTTATCGGTATTAATCACTGGTGTAAAAATCTTTACAGGCTCACTATTCTGCAACTTTGCATCCATTAATAAATAGGTATTAGGATTCTCAACATCGCCATCTACTAAAAGAACCCGATAACCTTTATTTTTAAACATTACGGCAAGATTCACCGAAACAACAGTCTTTCCCGTACCACCTTTACCGCCGGTTACAGTTAATACTATAGGTTTTGCGTTCATATCTTAATTCAATAACATTATCGGAAATTGAAAAATTAAAATCTCCTTCCTCCTCCCATGCCGCGCCCCATACCTCTGCCCATACCTCCGCCGCCTAAGCCCCTGCCCATTCCTCTTCCCATGCCTCCACCCATACCAAAATGCTGGCTCACATTTGCATTAGATAGAGCTTGTAATTTTCCTTCTAAAAATAAATTGATTAATTCTTTAATTGTGATTCCTTCTTCTTGAGGTGCCCTATATATTTTTATACCTAGAGCACTGAGAGAATTAAAGGCATTGGGGCCTAAAAATGCAGCAATTACTACATCAACTCCTTCATTTCCCATTATTTGACTTGCTTGAATACCCGCACTCCCATAAGAAGTGCTGGCAGGATTTGGTTTAGAAATAACCTCTACGATTTCTCCATTCTCAATGGTAACAAATGTGAAATTATCTGCTCTTCCAAATCTCGGATTTAAATAATCATTTATACCGCCCCGACCCATAGATGGGATTGCAATTTTAGTCATGAAATTTCCCTCTTTATTTTTTATTTTTTTATAACGATAATTTTTTGAATAATAATTCAATATCTATCTTAAGTAAATTTAAATAATAATAACATAAAAACTTATGCCTATTTCATTTAATAAATTAAAAACATTTGCTTTATTTTTCATAAAATATTAGCAATAAATTAATTATTCTAAAAGATAATAAAAATTTAGAAATAATCTTAAAAAGTGGAAATCATGAGTAAAAAAGAAGAAATCCCAGATATCGATTTAAAAAAGACAATTGAAGATGGTAAAAAAGAAATAATGGATAAACGGATGAGGGATATCGAAGAAAATATGAGTAAAATTAAACATAAAATCGTTATTATTAGCGGAAAAGGCGGAGTAGGAAAAACAACGGTCGCTGTAAATCTTGCTATTAGTCTTGCGAGTTATGGGTTAAGGGTCGGAATATTAGATGTTGATATAACCGGACCAAATGTAAATAAAATGCTCGGAATTAGTCCTGAAATAAGACCCCGAGTTGATCCGCAAGCCCAAAAATTTTATCCCGTTGATGGTCCGTTAAATATTAAGGTAGTCTCAATGGCATTTTTACTTCAGGATTCAGACACACCAGTAATCTGGAGGGGTCCGATGAAAATGGGCGCCGTTAGACAATTTTTAGGAGATGCATATTGGGGAGAATTGGATTATCTTGTTTGCGATCTACCTCCGGGCACATCTGATGAGACCCTTGATATTTTACAGCTTATTCCTGATGAAAATGTAATTGTTGTCTCAACCCCTCAAGAAGTTGCCGTAATGGATGCAAGAAAAACCATTGCAATGGCTAAAACAATGAAAAGAAATGTTTTAGGAATTATTGAAAATATGTCGGGATTTAAATGTCCTCATTGCGGAAAACATATTGATTTATATCCTCCTGGTGGCGGAGAAAAAGCAGCAAAAGATTTTGGAATTGAATTTTTGGGAAAAATTCCTTTTGAGGTCGAAGTATCGACTCAAGGTGATCAAGGCTTACCATTTGTTTTAAAATATCCCGATTCAGAAAGTTCAAAAGCATTTAAAGCAGTAGTGAACAAGATTCGTGAGAAATTAGAAAAACAATAAAATTCTTTTATTTTTTATTTTAGAAAATATATTTAATATTATCAATTGTAGGCTATAAATACGTAAATAATTTAAATTTGGTAAAAACTTTTTTCTATTTAGAACATAATAATTTCTTTTCATTATAATTTAAAAACATTAATTCACATTTTTTAATTAAGAATTTACATTTTTGAGGAGACTCAAAATTTTTGATGAAATAAGTCCAGATACAAAAAAACTTTTAAAAGCGATAATTATTGCTAAAGAATCGGGTGAATATCTACTTGATTTGATATTAGACACTGAAATTAATCCAGTATTGTTATCCTCATTCGTAGGTGCACTCGGACTTTTTGGAAAAGACAACCTCGGAAAGATTGAGGAAATCAGTATAAAAGGCTTAGATGTCGAAATGATTATTGTTTATAAATATAATCTGATTTTCATTTGTATTCTTGATAAAATGTTTCCTAAAAAAGCAAACATAAGAAAACAAGCGGAAATTGCTTTAGACATGTTCTATACTACTTATTCGGATTTGAATAAAACGGATTTATGTGTAGATACCACAGAATTTGAGGATTTTAAAAAAATTTTAACAATTCAAATTACAAAATTCCTAACTGAGATTGAAAAACAAACGGAAGATATACCCGATTTCGGATTTTTTACTGAGGCAATTAAAAAAATGAAACAATTAGAAAATTCTAAAAGTCTTTAATTTTCCTTTTGAAAATTAAATCGCCTATCTTCACGTTAAATATTCTTTCCATTAAATTACATTTAGCCTTCAATAAATAATATACTTCCTTATTTGGCATATTAATTCCGTATAAGCTCTCAAAATTTCCTTGGCCCTTCGATAAAATGACTTCACTTTCATTGAGGAAATAATGTTTAAATTCATCGGAAGCGATTGAAAGCTCTATACCCGGTGCTGCTGGTGCTTCTATTACTTTTACTATTTTAGTTAATCCCGCAAATTCGGCATCCTCCATCGTTGCATCATTTATAATAGGCCCCGCACGAACGGAATAAATAATTTCTAAATTAGGGTATAATTCCTGAAGAATTTCGATTAAAATCCTATCAAAAACGATTTCACCGGAATTATCACCTAAAATTAACAAATTATTGCAGGTTTTTAGTGATTCCTTGAAAAGAGGAATGTCATTTATCACCAAATTTTCAGGAGTAAAATTTTTAATATCATTAATTAAATCAATATTATGGTGAATTGCACCAAAATCAATGGTATTTCCGAGTGCAGATACGGCAATCGCTTCAAATAATGGATCTGCGGAAGATTTAACTATTTTTTTAACCTCATCGTAATATTCCATCGCTATTTTATTGTACTTATCTTTAAGAGGTTTATATGGATCATCTGTTCCGAGAACTTCTGCAACAATGGAATAAGTTTTTCTGGCAATAAGCGGTCCTGGTTTATTAATAATATCCGTATTAGCCAAATATTTCATCAATCTAATTTGTGCACTTATTATTTCACTTCTCGGCGCATCAGGTTTTAATAATTTAATTGCTTTATAAATTTGATTAAACATACAACCAATACATTCGGGTTCGAGAATCATAAGACTTTTAAGATGAAAATTAATTTATCTATAAATTCTATGATTTAAAAATTGAAAAATGAAAAAAAAATTTATTTATAATTGAAGTTCTTGAATTGCTTTTTGACGGGCTAATTTTTCTTCCTCGCTTAACTCAACTTCTCCGCGTTTTACCAGCATTATAAATATAAAAGATATAATAAGAAATATCGAGGCATTAAGCAATAAATATTCAAGTCCCGTTAGGTCGGTTAGGCCTCCAACAATAGAAGGACCTAAAATCGCAGCAAGAACGCTGAAAAAATAATATAATCCGGTATATGTACCAATTTTCTCAATAGTAGGCGCAAGTTCCCAAATAATTACAATTGAGTTAACATTAACCATTGCCCATCCAATTCCGGCTAATATCAATACAATTATCATTATCATCAAGTTTGGCGTCTCTATTACCACAATGGAGCCTATAATTAAACAAGAAAACATAATTAAAAGACCGATTTTAATGGTTAATTTTCTCCCAATTTTAGTGGCAATTATACCCGATGGAACTGCAAAGAGAATGAAAGGAATCGCAACGAAATTTAACATAAAACCTGCAAATCCCGGACTGAGATTTAGAATATCGGGATCTGTTGCATAAATCGTAAAAAGGGATTGAATTCCCTGGTATCCGACAAACCAAAAGAAAATTGCCAAAAGCATAAAAAGCGTACTTTTATCCTCTTCATGCCAAATTTCCTTTAAACTTTCTATAAGGTGAGGCTTTCGTATGACAACGGGCTCGTCCAATTTTTGACTTTCCTTCGATTCAATTTCCATTAATAATTTATAGCTATACGACTCCGTTTCTTTTACTTTCCACAGAAATATAGCGAGCGCACCGAGCATAATTAATGAGACGATAATAAACGTCATTTGGAGTCCTATATAATCGGAGGCTAAACTGAGCGTAAATGCAGCAACCGCTCCAATGCCGCCCATTAAATTGATTATTGCATTAGCTTTACTCCGGTGCTCGGGTCTTATAAAATCGGGCATTAAAGCAACGGCTTGAGAACGATAAAAGGCCATACTAATGCTGAAGCAAAACATCCATAAAATCAGAATCCAAAATGATGTTCCAAATCCGGTAGGAATTAAGGCAAAGAATATCGCCGATGCTATCACTCCGACAACAATATAAGGCGTGCGTCGCCCCCATCTTGATCTGGTATTATCGGAAATTGATCCCATTATCGGTTGCATTATAACTCCGATTATATTATCAAGCGCCATCCAAAAGCCTACAAATAGAAGTAATCCTAAATAAAAATTGAGCTGCCTATTAACCTGTGTATCGTAAAGCGACCAAGAGATCCCCGTTGTAAAGAAAGCTAATCCTATATAGAATGTAAGCTTCACGTCGAATTTACTCTGCTTTTGAGATTCGGCTGATTCATTTTCTTTTTTTATTTCTTCACCCATACTAATCAATTTTAACTTTATTTGAATTTCTATTAAATCCTAAAAATACCGGATAATAAAAAAAAGAAATAATTACATATTAATTTCGATGTTTATCGTAGAAATCTCATCAGGAATTTCTTTTGCGCCTTTTAAAAATCCTTCAATAATGTTAGCTAACATCTGTTGCATAAAGTCATTTAAGGGAATCTTTTTATCATTGACCTTTAATTCTACTTCCGGCATATTTTATTAGAGATCTGCTTTAAATTTAAATTTTAGACTTAAAAAATATAATATATTGATAAATACAAGTAAAATAAATCCATCGTTAAAAATAATAGAGATAAAAAGATAATTATATAACAAGGAAGCATTTATTTATTCAAATTAATTTTTTTAGTTGATTCTTTTGAAAGAGAGATATTGTCCGATCTGCGATAATAAATTAGATATTGAAGATTTTAAAAAAAATAATAATGAGAATTATCTAAAAATATGGAATTCGAAATTTTTAGAAATTCCTTGTTGCCAATGCTATGAATTGCTTTTAAATATCGAAGAAAACCACGATTTTTTGATTCCAACCTCTTTTGATTCATATAAAGCATGGAAAATTCTTAAAAATCTTCACAAACTAGGCTTTATTTCAGAACAAATAAGGGATAAAAAAATGAAAGAATTTTCGGAAAAAAAGCGCAAATTCGCCGCCAATACTTTAATGAGATATTTTTTGGTTTAAAAATAAAATGATGTATTAACTAAATTCACATAATTCCTAAAGAATGTCGATATAACATTGCTTTTTGTTTTTTAGCACTCATCCAAACATCTTCTATTATCGGAACAAATATTTTTATATGTTCCTGCGTTGAGGTTCCAATCCCGGCAATTTCTTTTATATTTCCATCTTGATCACGTGAGAGGGCACATATTATTACGACTTCGGAGTCTTTATTAATGCCCCAAATATCCCTCCTTTCGGAAATTCTTATCTCGGCATTTTTCATTTTTGAAATTTGTTTAAAAACTTCACTATGGTCATTATTATGAATATCAACATTAGTAGCAATACGTATATTTACACGTGATTGACATTTTTCTAAATCCTTAGGATTAATATCAGTAATTTCGGGTGTTACGATTAATAATCTCATCTTAGCTCTGGGAATTTCATCTCTTATTTGAGATTTAATTCCTTCAATAGATTTTACAAACCAAACATCCCTCATGGTAAATAAAGATACTTCTTTAGCTTTCTCCCAGAATTCCTTAGTTGTAATTTCACTTAACTTTAATTTCTCCATAATTTTTTCCAAAGTGCTTTCAAGTGCATTTAATACCTCATTTGAAAAAACTCTGCGCATATTATTGAGAGAATCTGAGATTCCTTCAGAAATATCCTCCAATTTTGCTTCTGCATCCATTAACACATTACTGAAATTTTTACTAACATCAGCAAATATATTCTTAACATTTTCTCTTGCATTTTCGGTAGTTTTTGTTATATCATTAATTTCTTCAATTGTATTTTCAATAGCTTCTTTTAAATTAAGTTTGAATCGCCTAAAAAAACGCTCTAATTCCTCACGAAGCTTCTTTTTATCGATTAAAAGTAATTGATTATCAATTGCTTTCCTTACATTCTCTTCTAACTTCGGAATAGATTCTTCCGTAATTTTTTTGATATTATCCACCTCCGATAAAGCAGTGTCAAAATCCTTTTTCTGTGAATACATTTGCTTTAACATAGACTGTTTTAAATTCGCTACATAATCAGTAAATTCCTTCAACTTTTTAGCACTTTCAGCCTCAGATTCTAATCGGGAAAATGATTGTAATAAATTATTTTTTGTATCCTTTTTAAGGGAATCAATATAAGAGCGAAAATCCTCCAATTGTCTTAATAAGGCGGCATATGGAGGTAAGGTAAAATAATGTGGCGTTGCCCCTAATATCTCTTTATATAATCCCTTTTCAATAAATTTATCCACAATTTTCTTACACTCGTCCTTATCTTTTCCAATAAGCATTGAAATT
>CAZVTX010000103.1:0-10510 GCA_964629395.1 uncultured archaeon | reverse complement strand
GCTACGAGAAGAATTGATGATGTTATATTCTATGCAGACGGGAGGAGGTTTATCAGATAATCCCGCAAAAGCTAAAATTTTAAGAAAACAAATAGCAAGAATATTAACTGTAATGAATGAGGAGAAGAAAAAATTAACGCAAAATATATAATTTATCAGGATCTCATCGGTCTAAGAGCTTTTGCAAAGCTAAAAGCAAAGGCAAGTAAAAAAGATTTTAGGGATATTGGAATAGTTATAAATGAATCTAAAAATATGTTAATAACCCAAAAAGATAATCAAGTTAAAAAATTCATTAAAAAAGATCATATTTTCAGATTTATAATAAATGAAAAAGATCAAGATAATAAAAAATTGGTTATGCTGGAAGTTAATGGGGAAAAAATTGTTGGTATTCCAACAAATAGATTAAGATTATTAAGAAGAAAGAGATGGTATAGAAAATGAGCCGAAATATAGGCGTTCCAAAGGTAGAACCTCCTAAGAGGGAGTGCAATGATAAAAAATGTCCCTTTCACGGGACAACGAGAATAAGGGGTAAAATAACTCAGGGAGTTGTTGTTAGCAAAAAAGCTAAAAATACGGTTATTATCAGACAAGATTATGTCCAATTTATTAAAAAATATCAGAGATATGAACGCAGAAACTCCAGGTTAGCTTGCCATTTACCCGAATGCCTTAGATATGAAATAAATGTCGGCGATCTTGTGAGAGTAGGAGAAACCAGAAAATTATCAAAAACTAAATCATTTATTGTTTTAGATAAATTAAAGAGCGGGGTGGCATAAATGGGAACTCGAAGAAAATCACGTAGGAAAACTTTAGCAAGATCAAGAACTTCATATGGTCTGCAAAACGGTAGTAGAATTTTAATTACCGATAACTCGGGTGCTAAAATTGCTCAAATCATTAATGTAGATAGAAGTAAAACCCGACTTCGACGATTACCAAAAGCAACGGTAGGAATGATTTGCACCGTAACAATTAAGAAGGGACGTCCTGATTTAAGAGGGAATATTATGAAAGCAGTTATCGTAAGACAGCGAAGAATCTTTAGAAGAATAGATGGAACTCGACTTTGTTTTGAAGATAATGCAGGTGTTTTAATAAAAGGCGATGAACCAATCGCTAGTGAAGTAAGAGGTCCTATTGCCAGGGAGGCAGCAGAGGCTTTTCCCCGATTAGCTTCAATTAGTTCTTTAATAATATAGGGGTGTAGATAAAAAATGAAAGTAAAATCAAAAAAACCGAGAAAACAAAGAAAAGCACTTTATAATTATAAAAATCATCAAAGATCGAAATTAATGTCTTGCCGATTAGCAGACTTTTTGAGGGAAGAATACGGTGTAAAAAGAGTTCCGCTTCGAGTTCATGATCAAGTTAGAGTGTGCAAAGGGGAATTTAAAGATTTTGAGGGTGAAGTAATTGAAATTACCAGAAATCAGAGAGTAAAAATAAAAGAGTGTACTTTTGAAAAAACTGATGGAACACAATTTCATCCCACAATTCACATATCAAATTTAATAATTACGAAATTTTATCAGGCTAAAAAAATGGATCCTTGGAGAGCTCATATAATTGAAAGGAAAGCCGGATTTGGTGAATGGGCAGAAGGAATTATTGCACCAAAAAAGATTAAAAAAGGAGAAAAGGAGGAGGAATAAAATATGGCTAAACATGGTGGTCAAAAGGTATTAAAGAGATTAAATACTCCGAAATATTTACAAATTAAAAGAAAACATGGAAAATTTACAATTAAACCGCGCCCTGGCCCTCATCCTAAAGATTTTTGTTTAACATTATTACATATTGTTAGAGATCTCTTAAAACTTGCCGATAATTACAAGGAGGCTAAAAAATTAATTGCTAAAGGATATTTTAAGGTTGACGGTAGGGTAATTCGGGAAAAAGGTTTTCCAATAGGTTTAATGGATGTTTTATCTATTGAAAAAATGGGTAAATATTATAGGATTTTACCTCATCACCATTATGGATTAATATTACACGAAATTCCTGAAGAAGAAGCAAGTTATAAATTATGTAGAATTAATGGAAAAACTACCGTGAAGGGAGGACATATTCAATTAAATCTTCATGATGGAAGAAATATTTTAATTAGAGTTGCTGATCCCCGAAATCCAAAAGAAGATATTTATAAAAGAATGGATGTTTTAAAAATAACGGTTCCCGATCAAGAAATCTTAAAAATTATAAGATTTAAGGAAGAAAATCTTGCTTTAATTGTATCGGGAAAAAATATCGGTCGAATGGGTAAAATTATTAGTATTAAAAAATTATTTGGACCAAATGCTAGTACGGTCTCTATTGAACAAAATGGAACACATATTGAGACTTTATATGATTATACTTTTGTAATTGGAGAAGATAATCCTGAAATAAGTTTTCCTGAAAAATATATGGAAAATTAAATTGGTGTGAAAAATGTCTGCAAAAAGAAAACAAATATCTAAAAATTATGAAGAAATCTGGAAAAATCCTATGAAAAGACCGTTTTTAGAAAAAATCACCTTAAATATTGGTGTAGGAAGCGGCGGGGAAGAATTAGAAAGAGCCGCTACGGTATTAGAACAAATAACCGGCCAAAAAGCCATAAAAACTATATCTAAGAAAAATGTAAAAGAATTTAATTTAAGAAAAGGACGCCCTATTGGTGCTAAAGTTACGGTTAGAGGAAAGGACGCTGAAAAACTATTAAAAAGGTTAATTTTAGTTCAAAATAATAAAATATTAAGTAGAAGTTTTGATAATTATGGAAATTTTAGTTTTGGGATTAGCGAACACATAGAAATCCCAAAAGTGGAATTTGATTCAGAATTAGGTATATGGGGATTAAATGTATGCGGTCGAATTGTTAGACCGGGAATGCGTGTAAAATACAGAAAAATGAAAAGATCCAAAATTCCTAAGCATCATTATGTATCTCGTGATGAAGCTCAATATTTTTTGAAAAAGAAATATGGAATACAATCCGTTAAACAATTAGATTTAGATTTTAGATAATCCTTAAAGTGAGAAAATATGCCTCAAACAAAAAAATTTGGTAAAGGTCAAAGAATATGTAGAAGATGTGGGACCCATAGAGGTCTCATAAGAAGCTACGGATTATATATCTGTAGAAGATGTTTTTATGAAGTTGGAAAAGAAATTGGATGGAAACGATATGAATAAAGGTATGGTGAATAAAAGATGGTAAATACACTTGCAGATGCAATGAACATGCTTAAAAATGCCGAAAGGGCACGTAAAAAAGAAGTTATTATTAAACCCGCAAGTAAATTATTACAGAGGGTATTAAGAATTTTTCAAGCTCATGGCTATATTGGTGAGTTTGAAAAAATTCTTGACGGAAGAACAAATAAATTTAAAATTGCCTTACTCGGTAAAATAAATGAATGTAAAGCTTTGATGAGATTGAACTATAAAGTTCATCAATTTGAGGCATTAGAACGAAAATTATTACCTGCTCCTGGTATTGGTTTAATTATTTTAACAACTAATCAAGGAATTATGACACTAAAAGAGGCTGAAGAAAGAAATATTGGCGGAATGACATTATGTTTAGTATATTAAATGATGAGGTTGATTAAATATGGGAAAAATAGCATTTTTTAGAGAAGAATTGGAAATTCCGGATGATGTTGATATTAAGTTAGAAGGTAATAAAATAACAATAAAGGGTCCTCAAGGAGGTCCTATTACAAAAGATTTTAATCATGCTAGAGGAATTAAAATTATGAAAGAAGGGCAAAAATTAATATTTTCTACGGATTTCCCAAAAAGCGGGACATTAGCCCTAATAAAAACTATTATCAATATTGTTAATAATTTAATTTTAGGTGTTCAAGAAAATTATAAATATGTTTGCATGATCTGTTATTCTCACTTTCCTTGTAATGTAAGGGTTGATGAAAAAAATAAAATAATCTATATAGAAAATTTTCTGGGAGAAAAGGCACCAAGAAAAACAAAAATTTCACCTAATGTGAAAATTGAAGTAAAGAATGATGAAGTTTATTTAATTGGCCCGGATAAAGAAACTTTAGGTCAAACAGCAGCAAATATTAAAAAAGCTTGCAAAATTAAAAAGAAAGACCCGAGAGTTTTTCAAGATGGGGTATATCTATATAAAAAAATGCGCGGCGATGAAGTAATCTGGCAAATAAAATAGAGAGGTTAATAAAATGACATATAAGAAAGAAACTTTATTAAAGTTAAGAAGTGATTTGAAAAAGAGAAAACCTTCCTTTAGAAGGGTTGAATCATGGAGATATGTAAGGGTTAAAGAGTCTTGGAGAAAAGCAAGAGGTATAGATTCTAAAACTAGAAAAAAATTAAAGTCAGGCGTAAAATCTCCAACTGTGGGCTATCGTGCACCTAAAAAAGTAAGAGGATTACATCCATCAGGTTTTGAGGAAGTAAGGATTTATACAAAAGAAGAAATTGATAAATTAAATCCTAAAAAACACGCAATTAAAATTGCCAGGACAGTAGGCGCAAGAAAAAGAATAAAACTGATTGATTATGCACAAAATAAAGGTTTTAAAATTCTTAATTTAGGAATATCACAGAAGGAATTAGAAGAATTAGAATCCCTCGCAGAAACGGATTATTCTGAATATGAAGCAGAAATGGATGAGGATGAAATTTCACTTGAAGATTTAGATAATATTACAGAATAAAAAATAAAAGGGGTATAAAAATGAATTTAAAAGCTCAGAGAAGGATTGCTGCGGAAATATTAAAATGTGGAGAAAATAGGGTTTATTTTGATCCTTTATTACAAGATGAAATTGCTCTTGCAATCACAAGAGAAGATATTCGTAATTTAATTAAAGAGGGTATTATTCAGAAAAGATATAAAAAAGGTATATCAAAATATCGCAAAAATTTAAGACATGAAAGAAAAAAGAAAGGAAGAGCAAGGGGTTTAGGTAAAAGAAAAGGTACAAAACACGCAAGATCACCTAAAAAAAGAGCGTGGATTAAAAGAATTAGACCTATTAGACGTGAATTAAGGAAATTAAGAGATCGAAAAATGATTACAACTGCAACGTATAGGAAATTATATAAAAATGCTAAAGGCGGTATGTTTAATAGTGTTTCTCAACTTCACCGTTATATTAAAGATAAAGAATTATTTAGAAGAGGTAGATAATTATGGCAAGATCTCCAAAATATCGTAGACCATTTAGAAGAAGATTAGAAGGGAAAACGGATTATCATAAAAGACTGAAGTTATTAAAATCAGGTAAACTCCGATGTGTAATCCGAGTATCAAATAATCATGTAAGAGTTCAGTTTATAGAATCAAAATTAGGCGGAGATAAAGTATTAATATCCGCATATTCAAAAGAATTAACAACTAAATTTGGCTGGACAGCAAATACGGGAAATATGCCTGCAGCATATTTAACGGGATATTTAGCCGGACTAAGAGCTAAAAAAGCAAAAATAGAATCCGCTATATTTGATCTCGGAAGATTTTATCATAGAAATCGTGTATTAGCCGCAGCTAAAGGAGTATTAGATACGGGCATCGAAATTCCCTATAGAGAAACCTTTTTCCCGGAAAGTATTGATGAAAGAATAAAAGGTATACATATTGAAAATTACGCTAAAATGCTAAAATCTGAAGACCCGGAAAAATATAATAAGATTTTTTCGGGATATAAAAAAGCAAAAGTTGATCCCTCTAAAATAGGACAATTAATTTCAAATACATTGAAAAAAATTGAAAGTAAAGTGTAGTGAAATAAATGAGTCGAAAAAGAATTGAAGAAGAATGGGTTCCTAAAACAAAATTAGGAGAGGATGTTTTAGGAGGATATATTACTTTAGATCAAATTTTTTCTCAAAATTTAGTTGTTAAAGAAAAAGAAATTATTGATCTCTTATTGCCGGATCTTTCTGAAGATGTTATCACTATTCGTATGGTTCAAAAAATGACGGCCTCCGGGCAACGCTCAAGATTTAAAGCTGTGGTTATTGTTGGAAGAGAAGGATATTTAGGTGTAGGAACCGCAAAAAGTAAGGAAGTAGGACCTGCTATCCGAAAAGCTATTGATAAAGCAAAATTATCCGTTATTCCCGTATTAAGGGGTTGCGGAAGTAAAGAATGTGGATGCGGAGGTCAACATAGTATCCCCTTTAAAGTCAGCGGGAAATGCGGAAGTGTTAGGATAAATTTAATTCCTGCTCCTGCGGGAGTTGGATTAGCATGTGCAGATAAAGTAAAGCAAGTATTAAAATTATGCGGAATTGAAGACATCTGGAGTAAAACCTTCGGAGATACAAGAACAAGTGAAAATTTAGTAAAAGCAACTTTTGATGCTCTAAAAAATGCTCATAAATACAATTTTAATTTATAGAGATGAGTGGTGTTTATGGTTATGGCTAAAAAGAATATAAAAGTAAAGGAGGAAGATTTCACACCGAAATTATATTTTGCAGTGCGTATTAGAGGCGCTCCGGGAATGAGGCGAAAAATTCTGGATACATTACATATGCTAAGAATGAATAAGGTTAATCATGGGGTATTAATTTGGGGTGTGAAAAGTTATTTAGGAATGTTAAAAAAGTGTAAGGATTATATTGCATATGGTGAAATAGACGAATCAACTCTAATAAAATTATTAAAAACAAGAGGCAGAATAGAAGGAAATAAGCCCTTAACTGATGAGCACATTAAATATACAACAGGTTATAAAAATGTAGAAGAACTTGCAAAAGCTCTTCTCGAAGGTAAAATACAATATCGAACAAAAGATATTAAAAAGGTAAAACCTGTATTTCGTTTACATCCTCCCAGAAAAGGTCATCGTGGTAGTATTAAAAAACCTTTCGCTGCGGGAGGAACTCTCGGATATGTAGGAGATTATATTAATGAAATTATTAAAAAAATGGTTTAGAGCGTGATTTTGTATGAGAAAGTTTCCTAAAAGAATTAGAAAATTTCGAGGCTCAAGAGTTTGCGGTTATGGGAGAACTGGACAGCACCGTAAAACTGGTCAAAGAGCAGGTCGAGGAAAGACCACTCAATGGTATAAGAGCAAAAGAAGTTATTATTTGAAGCAAAAAGAATTAGGCTTTCCCGATCCTGATTGGATTATCGGTAAAAAGGGATTTAAAAGACCTCAAGATATGCGCAGAATTTATAGTGTAAATGCTATTAATGTAAAGGATTTAGACATAAAGCTTGAACAATATGTTCAAATGAATAAAGCAACTAAATCAGGAAATACATATACAATAAATTTAAACGACCTAAATATTCAAAAAATCCTTGGAAGAGGTACAATTAATAAGAAGGTAAATGTTACGGTAAAAATGGCTTCTGAAAGGGCAATAAAAAAGATTGAAGCCGCTGGAGGAAATGTAAACCTCCTTTCTGAAGCTTAATTTTCTAATTTTTAATTATCTTTAGTTTAATATCACTCGTTTTTAATATCTAATAACTTATAGCTTATTTGAATTGTTCCTGGTAATATAAAAATAAAAACAAGTGTATTTCCAATTTCATGGATAGTTGTAAAGAATAATCCCGAAATTAAATATGGAATAAAAGCGTCTAGTGTGCCAAATAAAAAATATGAGTCTACCAGTGAAGATAATATATCATAAGTAAGAGTAATAAGAAAACCAATTATTCCAAAAAAAAGAAGAACCGGAAAAACATAAAGATCATCTTCAGGTTTAAAAAAATTTCTATTACTTAGGAAATTGTGCGATATGGCTCCTAAGAAACCTACAAAAGAATAATGAAAAATCTGGTAAGAAAGTAATGGTAAAGCGGTAGCTCCTAAAGGATTAAAAAAACAAAAAATAAAACCGCTCATTGCTCCTATTATTGCCCCATTTTTCTTTCCTAATAAAAATCCGGATAAAAAATTCATCATTGTAAAAAGCTCAACATTAGGAATATATGCTAAAGCATATCCCATTACAACCGTTAATGCCGTAAAAATACTAATTAATGCAATTCGCATTGTTGGCCTTTCTAACCATATAGAGTCTATTTCAATTTCTTCTGATGAATTAAGCCCTTTTGAAATAATTTGTATTTCTTTTTCTTCAGATTGGGTGCTTTTTGCGTTAGAATCCCCGTTTTTAATTTTTATACTCATAATTTTTTCCTTAAAAATTAAATTGTTAATTAATTTAATAATAGAAATTTTAAAAATCTTAGGATAAGTTTCCTATTACAACTTTGTAAAAATTTATGATTAAATTTTAAAATATAGGAAAATTATCCTAGGATAAATTGTTCATTAAAATATTAAAATTAAAAACTATTAAAAAAAATGAAAACGAAAAGAATTCTATGTCTGATTCTTGCATTAACTGCAATTTTTTATACTTTATACCTAACTAACATCCCACATGTTAGAGGAAATAATAATACTATTCCTTCAAATTACTCTCAAACTTTAGACTTAAATAAAACATATATATACAATGTTACAAAATTCGATTCTAAATTAAATTGGTGGGATTTAAACTGGCAAAATCAAGGTTGGGTAAACTGCAATGCAGGAGGTCAAATAAGAATAAATTTTACAGGATTTTTCGATAAACATTCTAATGATAACTCACCGTTTAAATCTCCCGTTCCATATATCAATATCAGTTTTTATTTAAATACTACTACAGGTTTAAAGCTCAACCGAACTTTAACTAATGTTTCCAGTTATGAAGCAAGTAATAACTTGGCTATTGGTTATAATGAATTCGATCCGGGCTTCTTAATACCTACTGATGATTTTGCATGGTTAATCTCTCAAGCGAAAGCACAGAATCAATCTGGTTTTTGGGAAGCTAATATTACTATTATTGGATATTATAAAATGATTGAATTTAGATTCTTTAAATCGGATAATTCTCAAAATACTACCATAATCTACGATAAAATTACAGGTCTCTTAGTCTATGCTAAAGTTGAAAATTCTTATGGCCCTGATATTATAATGAGTCTCGATGGATATGAATTAGATTTTACTAAAATTCCCGAAAATTATTTTAAAGGTTTAAAGGTATTTAATAGCCCATATATATATTTAGTATCAAAATTCGATTCTAAATTAAATTGGTACGATTTAAACTGGCAAGATAAAGGTTGGGTAAACTGCAATGCAGGAGGTCAAATAAGAATAAATTTTACAGGATTTTTCGATAAACATTCTAATGATAACTCACCGTTTAAATCTCCCGTTCCATATATCAATATCAGTTTTTATTTAAATACTACTACAGGTTTAAAGCTCAACCGAACTTTAACTAATGTTTCCAGTTATGAAGCAAGTAATAACTTGGCTATTGGTTATAATGAATTCGATCCGGGCTTCTTAATACCTACTGATGATTTTGCATGGTTAATCTCTCAAGCGAAAACACAGAATCAATCTGGTTTCTGGGAATGCAATATTAAATCTGAAGAGTCTCAAGATACAATTAAATTTATATTTCTAAAAAAGGATAATAGCCAAAATACTACAATAATTTATGATAAAATTACGGGTCTCTTAGTTTACGCCAAAGTTGAGAATCAATATGGTCCTGACATCGAAATAACACTTAAGGGTTATCAAATTAATCTAACACCACCAGCTGAAAACAATGAAGAGGATAAAAAAGAAGAAGAAAATAATGTAGAGGGCCAACTTTCCATAAACTCTTATTCTACTATTATTATCTCTTTTGTAACATTTACAGCAATTCTTATATTAATTTGGAAGTTAAAGTATAATTATAAATCTTAATTTTTTTTTTAATTATGAAGAAAAATATTAAATACCTTACAATATGCATTATAGGGAGTATTTCATTCTCTTTATTGTTTTATTTCAATTTTTTTTATCAAATAGATAGTCAATCTCAAATAAATCAGGCAGATAATGAAAATTCGAATGATGTCGTGCTAAATTTATATTTGTCAGTTGATTACAAAAATGGTACGATTGATGAATGGAAGAATTTTAATTTAACTGAAGGAAAAACAACTGTGTTCGATGCACTTGTTAAATGGTGTAACGTCAAATATAAAGTATATCCGAATGATCAATATTATGTTATTACCATAAACGGAATAGGAGAGGGTTGGATTTATAAAGTAAATGATAATCAGCCCTCTGTTGCATGCAATAATTATTATTTAGAAAATGGAGATAAAATTGAATGGATTCATGTTTAATAATTTATTAAAATCCCGCCTTTTTTAAGAGTTGCTCCATCTCTCTAAAAGCTTTTCTTAACTTATGGAAATAATATCCTAATTTAAATCCCTTCTTACTATTTGTGAACAGCATTATATCTGAATCCCCAATCATAATTATTGTATATCCTTTCACACCTCTAATAACGATTTCTCTTAATTCTCCCTGATCCATATTTTCTGCTATTTTTTCCCCTAAGGAGATAAGAGTTGCTGGACTTGCACTGAATATATCGGCCCGAATTTCACTGGTTTCGGAACTGGCGATTCTTAAGCCTGTTT
>CAZVTX010000102.1:0-10547 GCA_964629395.1 uncultured archaeon | reverse complement strand
AGTCTCTATAAATTTCATTACATTAACATCAATAGTAATAAAAATATTAGTTCCTTTAGCTTCATACGATCCCCAACAATTTTTTTTTCTATAACATTTTACTTCTTTGAATCTAACGATATCTGGATTGACGGCTACACAAGCGGCTAAAGGATCATGCAATTTTTTTCCTTCAGGCTTTCTCTTTAAATAATAATCCATTGCATTCCACATTAAATTAAATTCTAATTTTTCCTTTTTTATTTTAGCGACTTTTTCATGTAATTGTTGGTCATAAAAAACTTGATGCGTCACGTCTTTGGAAATTAAATATTTCTTTTCTATAATATCAGAATTAAGAAATTCCCATGCACCTTTTCTAAAACCATTGAAATTGTATGTAGGAAATTCGTAAATTCCTTTAAATTTTTTAATTTGTTTTTCATAAGAAATACAATTTGCACCAGCGAAGCCACCTTGAACATATACTTTATTTATTTTTTTAATTTAATTACTTTTAAGTAATTTAAATAGATTACCTAAGGGAGCAGTATTAATAGAAATACCATTCGGAAAATTTTTATAGAAATCTATCATCAATTCGCGTCCTATTCCATCAGGCTCAATTGGTTTGAATTCTCCATACATTTTAATCAATATGGAAGATACATGGGATTTTTGATCATCTAATTTAAAACAACCGATTGGAATTTCTTCTTTACCTAATAAACTTAAAATATGTTTAATTAAACCAACTTGGAAATTTGAGCCAGGATACAGGGTAATTAACCTTAAATTCACTTTCTTATGGCCTAATAAGAATAATAATGCAATAATATCATCGGGATCACCAGTATCCATATCATAAACAACATTAATCACCATAGAGCTTTTTTCCCATAATTTTTAGACAAGATAATTATATAAATATAAAAATTTTAAAATAAATTTCCCTTTAAAAGAAAAATAATTATTAAATAATAAAAATTAATAACGATATTAGAATTTAATAACATTAATTATATCATTCACTTAACTGGTAAAGTGGTAAGAATGGAAACTGAGAAAAAGGACGAAAAAAATAAAATCTCCGTTGGATTGATAATTTCAAGGGATGAAATTGAAAAAAATAAAATTTTTCCTGATGAGGTAAAAAAAGAGATTGCAAAAGCGGATTTTTATCTATTAATATATATCTCCCGGGAAGATGTTGTTAAGATAAGTTGTTTTCCATCGAAAACAGATAATATTAAAAAGATTTTGGTCAGATTAAAGGAATTTTCTCCTGAACTTGTTAAGGGAATCTCCTATGTATTAAAAGAATTAAAACTTAGTGAAGATATTATCCATACAACAGGATTATGTTACGAGATGGAAAATTGCTTTTATGAAACTTATTTAATCGGTGATTTCTTTCAATCTGAGGAAAATATAAAAAAAGTAAAGGAAAATTTTATGGCGATAGGAGAAGTTATATCGGTAATAATTGAGGATATCCCTAAGTTAATGTAAAGCAAGGTAAATTAAATAATCAGAATTTATATTGATAAAAATGGTGAAACTAAAAACTATTGCCCGAAAAAATATTATATATTGTAATAGGGATGATACAGTAGATAAGATTGCCAAAATAATGGTAGACCATAATATTGGTTCTGTTTTAGTAAGAGATCCTGAAAATGAGCAGTTTATTGGATTAATTGATGATAAAATGCTATTTCGCTTATTAACTACAGGTGAAAATCCTATTCCGAAGAAGGCAGAAGAAATAATGGTAGATTTAAACAAATTATCGGGTGAACTTGATATTGAACAAGCATGGAACGAAATGGAAAAGATCAATTCAGATCGTTTTTGTGTTGTTGATGAAAATAATAATGTTATCGGAATCGTGAAGAAAAAAACAGTTGGAATGCTTAGATTAAAATATTTAAAACAAAAATTAGGAATTATAGATATCTAGGTGATTTTTTGAGTGAAAAAAGACCCCCTCCGCCTCCTGTTATGCCTCCTAATATAACGATCAAAGAAAATTATTGTCTTTTTCATAAAGGAGAAATAACAGGAGAAATATATATATGTCCTTCTTGTAAAACAAAATATTGTCTTGAATGTGCTAAAAAGGCAAAAAAAGAGAAAAAAGTATGTATAAAATGTAAACAATTAATTTTTATATAAAAAATTTATTTCTTTTTATTATATTTTCTGATTACCTAAATATTTTTAATTTTACTTAGTGCTCTCCATGCTTTCCAAAAAATTAGCCATAAAATAATGAATATAAATAATGCTGTAAAAAAAGTATACCATCCTATAAATATATCTATAAAAATCGCAAAGGGTATTCCTGCAAATGAAAATCCTAAGATATAACCGTATCCCCAATACCGATTGATATACCCAATAATAACGCAAGGAATTATTGTTGTAAAGATTATGGAAAGATAAGCCCAAACTTCCATAGAATTTAATATAATCATCATATTAATCCAGGAAATAATAATTCCTATAGTTATAAAAATGCATGTATCAAAACCTAATTTAAATTCTGGTTCGGGTGCGCCAACGGATTGTTCTGAATATGAATTCATTTTCTCGCTTATACTTTTTTGTAAATGAATAATTTTATAACATCTTAATAATTTTAATTACACAATTATTTTTTTAAAAAATCTTCGAAAAAAAAAAAGATAAATTAAAATAAGTAATTTATGATATAAATAATAATAATACACCACTTACTACCATGACTCCTGCCATCAACCCTGGATTTTTGTCTTTTGGTTAGAGTTATAAGCTCTGATTTTGCCCTCCTCCCCCTATTCATTTTTAGGACCTTGATTTTTGGTCTTGAATGGCAGGAGTCACCTTACCTTTAAAATATTTTAAATTATAATCAATAATAGAATCAAAAATTCGATCTTAGAAAATAAAACTCAAAATTTAGATCTCTTTAAAAAAAATAAAATAATTTGATTTTTAGAAAATATATTCAAAATAAAATCATATTTTCTATAATATTCTCAATCTTAATATCTTCTATAGTATCTTTAATCTTAATATATTTTTATTTAAGGGATTTTTATTTGTTTAAAACAATATTTTAAAAAAAAAATAAAATAATGGTAATAATCTATGACTGAAGAAATTATTCGAAAAACTACAAGTATATGTCCAGAATGTTTGCAACCGATCCCTGCTGAGATTTATGTTGACCCGGAATTAAATTGGGTTATGATGAGAAAAGAATGTAAAGAACACGGAAAATTTAAAGATAAAATATCTTGTGATCCTGAAGAATACAAGTGGCAACAATCCTATACAGATTTAGTAAATTCTACAATTAATATTTCAACTAAACCATGTGAAGTATCATCTGGGATTAAAAAGATAAAAAATGGCTGTCCTTATGATTGTGGAATTTGTGAAAATCACCAATCTGCTCCATGTATATGTTTAATCGATGTTACCAATCGATGTAATCTTGCATGTCCAATTTGTTTTGCCAATGCTTCTGCTAAAGGTTATGTTGTTGAGCCTACTTTTGAACAAATAGTCCAGATTATGGAACATTTTAGATCTATGAAACCTCAACCGGCAGTGTTATTACAATTTGCCGGAGGAGAACCTTCTTTACGAGATGATCTTCCCGAGATCACTAGAAAGGGAAAAGAATTGGGTTTTGTTGAGGCAATGATTTCTACAAATGGAATTAGGATGGCAAAATCCATTGATTTATGCAGAGAATATAAAGAGGCAGGAATGGATGCAGTTTATCTCCAATTTGATGCTACAAATCATCCTGAAGTATGGAAGAAAATAAGAGGCGTAAACTTATGGCCTATTAAAAAGAAAGTTATTGAAAATTGTAGGAAAGTTAATAATGAAGATGGTCCTGGACATTTAACCGTGATGTTAGTTCCTGTCATTGCAAGAGGAGTAAATGACCACCTCGTAGGAGAAATTATGGATTTTGCAAAAGATAATAATGATGTTGTTGGCGGAATCGTATTTCAGCCTGTTTCATTATGCGGGAGAATTAATTTTGAAGAATTAATGGAATTAAGATATACTACATCTGATTTAAAGAAAGATATTAATAAACATACTAATAATTGCATTACTAAATTTTATCCTTTAGCTCTCACTTCTAAACTAACGAAATTATTAGCTTGGTTTGATGATGTGCCAAGTTGGGCTCCATTAAGTCATCAAGATTGTGGATTTGCGACCATTGCTGTTATTAATGATAAAGGGGAATATGAACCTATTGAAAATTATTTTGAAGTAGAAGATTTTATTAAATGGGCAAATAAAGTTTGGGATATGGTTTCTGAGCAAAAAGTTCCAAAACCTACAAGTTTATTAGGTGGTAAAATAAACTTAGAAGATTACGGAAGTGTTGTTTCCACAATCGCCAAATTTATTGATGATATGACTAATCTCGGTTATCGTCAGATGATGAAAGCCTACTTTTTTGCAGGTGCAATGAGATATATAAAACCAAAAGCTTTAGCGAGTAAGACTTTTAGAGCATTTTCAAAATTAGTATTTGCTCCTAATTTAACGAATGCAGGAAATTTCTTTTTAAGTAGAAATATGTTGGTATCTGCAATGCACTTCCAAGATGCTTATAATTTCGATTTACAAAGAGTTAGACAGTGTTTAGTTCACTATGGTGTAATCGATCCCGATGATCCATCAAAAGTATTGGAAATTCCTTTCTGTGCAATGAATACAATTCATAGAGAGAAGCTTGAGGAGCGATTAGCAATTCCGGGTGCGAAAACTGAGAGTCCATTAGAAATTACCAAGAAAATTGAGAATTATATAGAATCAATTCAAAAATAAGTTTTATTTCCTCAATTTTTTTTATTAAATTTTTAATAAAATAATACGTTTTATAATATTTTTAATATTATTACCTTTTTATTATAAGGATTTTTTAATTTTTAAAATAAAATTTTGAACTAATTTAGATGGAGGTATTAACGAATGACAGAAGAGGAAATTATTCGAAAAACCACTAGTATATGTCCTGAGTGTCTGCAACCAATTCCCGCAGAAATATATGTTGATCCTGAATTAAATTGGGTAATGATGAGAAAAGAATGTAAAGAACATGGTAAATTTAAAGACAAATTATCGATTGATCCAGAGGAATATAAATGGCAAGATAAATTTACCGATGAGATCGGATCAACTATTAATAATTCTACTAAACCGTGTGAAGTAAGTTCTGGAATTAGACAAATAAAGAATGGTTGCCCATATGATTGTGGGATTTGTGAAAATCATCAATCTGCTCCTTGTATATGTTTAATTGATATCACCAATAGATGTAATCTTACTTGTCCAATTTGTTTTGCTAATGCTTCGGCTAAAGGATATGTTGTTGAGCCAACATTCGATCAAATTGTTCAGATTATGGAACATTTTAGGTCAATGAAACCATATTCTGCGGTATTGCTCCAATTATCAGGCGGAGAACCTACTCTAAGAGATGATCTTCCGGATATAATACGAAAAGGTAAAGAATTAGGATTTATTGAAGTTATGGTCACAACTAATGGGGTTAGATTTGGTAAGTCTAAAGAATTCTGTAGGGAATGTTATGAAGCTGGAATGGATGCTGTTTATTTACAATTTGATGCTACTGATGACCCAGAAACATGGAAAAAAATTAGAGGTGTAAATTTATGGCCGTTAAAGAAAAAAGCCATTCAAAATTTACGGGAGATTGGCTTTAAAGGTATAATGCTCGTTCCAACTGTTGCCAGAGGAGTGAATGATCACCAAATTGGAAATATTCTTGATTTTGCAAAAGAAAATGCAGATGTTGTTGCTGGAATAGTTTTTCAACCGGTATCTCTATGCGGAAGGATTAATTACGAAGAATTAATGGAATTAAGGTATACAACATCTGATTTAAAACGGGATATAAACAAACATACAAATGGATTAATAACTAAATTTTATCCAATTGCTACCACCGCAAAACTAACAAAGTTACTTGCTTGGTTTGATGATGTTCCCGCATTTGCTATGACAAGTCATCAAGACTGCGGTTTTGCTACTATTGGTGTTATTAATGATAAGAATGAATGGGAACCTATAGAAAATTATTTTGATGTTGAGGGCTTGATTAGCTGGGCAAACAAATGTTATGATATGGTAATAAATAAAGAAATTCCTAAACCAACAGGCTTAATCAAAGGAATAAAATTAGAAGATTACGGAAGTGTTGTTTCTACAATCGCCAAATTTATTGATGATATGACAAATCTAGGTTATCGACAATTAATGAAGGCTTATTTCTTTGCAGGAGTATTAAGATATATAAAAAATCCAGCAAGAATTTTAACCAGCAAAACTTTCCAAGCTTTTGCTAAATTAGTGCTTGCTCCAAACTTAGCTACAGCGGGTAATTTTCTTTTATCGAAAAACATGATGATAAGTGCTATGCATTTCCAGGATGCATATAATTTCGATTTAGATAGAGTTAAAAATTGTTTGGTACATTATGGTGTAATCGATCCTGATGATCCAAGCAAAGTTTTAGAAGTTCCCTTCTGTGCAATGAATACAATACATCGAGAACGTTTAGAAGAGGGAAATATAGTAAAAGGATTAAAAGCGAAAAAACCCGAAGAAATTCAAAACGAAATCGAAACTTATATAGAATCTTTAGAAAAACAACAAAAATAATTTATTTTTTTAATTTTTAATATTCTTCAATTAATCTAAAAAAATATATTTATGTGCAATCGCTCTTTTATCTTTTCCTGCTAAAATATGAATTTTTTTAATGGTTTTTAGTGAATCTTCACTAAAATGATCAATAGGGATAAAAATTATTTCTCTATGTTTAATACCTGCTAAATGCAAAAAATATTTTCTCGGCGGCTTATCGGCAACATAGGCAATATATTTTTCTCTTGAATATAAAATTGCTGCTTTTAATAATCGTTCTGCTTTATTTTTCACGTCTTTATACAGATAATTGAATGAATACTGCCATATGCTGGGTATCCCTCTGGGCGGAAAAATTGATAATAAACCGCCAATCTCAACGTGAGATATTCCTGGGCCAATTAAATAATCACCAGGATTAGTCGAATAAAATGCCATATCGCTTTCTTGTTCATGTTCTGCCCACCAAGTTAGTTTATAAGGATATTTCTCATTCATTTTATCATCTGTATCAAAAATTATAACAATTGCATCAATTTTTCCCCGAATTTGTTGCTCATTTTTAACATATATTTTTTTCTTAAATGCCCAATTTCTTAATGTTTCTTTTATTGCGATTCCATCCATTAAGCTGGATTTAAATTCTTCTATTTTTATTCTTTTATTTTTTAGATTTTTTATAGCTTTTTTTCTGATATAAGCAAAATAATCTTCTTCAATTATATCTTCTGGAGGATATGATACGGTGTTCCATTGACCATCTAACCATTCGTCACGCCATTGTCCAGGATATTCTTCTTCTGGTTTTTCTTTAAGCGGAAATTTTCTTTGTTTATCATAAGTATAAGCATGTCTTCTTCTTAAGCGTATGAACTTTCCATTAGGATCAATACCAATATTTTCTTTAAGTCTCATCGTTTCATATTTATTACTTTTATCATCAAAGGGATATTTATTTGCCCAATCATAAACTTTCCAGGCATAATCGTCATCTACAACATTTTTTGCTGCAAGAAGCATAGAGAATAAATCAGGAATTAATCTTTTATCCGTTAGCGTAAGATTTCGAAGGTATTGAAATAATATTTTCAATTTATGTAGATCAACAAATTCTTTAAATTCTGTCTCATAATCCGATTTTGCTTTTAAAATAATTTTTCTAATATTTTCAATTCTATTAAAAGATTTTATTTTTTCGAATAATTTTTCGGGATTATCAAGATTTTCTACAAATTTCTTATTATATTTATTGGTAAATAAAATCCATTTATAAACATGATATGGTAATTCTTTAAAGAGAAATCTTGCATCAGAACTTTTAATATTATAAATTTTAACATATTCAAAAGGAGTTAAATCAATTTGGATATCTGAGATCTTATCGGGATTATCTAAATAATATTTAATTTGATCCCAGTGAGCCATCCCTATAATAAGTAAAATTCTATGATATAAAGGCATGAGTTTTAATAAATTTGAAGCCATATACTTCTCTCTTAGAATATCTTTATCTAATGAATCATATTTATCATCCGTTTTTCCTAAATTATCGAGATATTTTTCCAAGGATATTAAATTTCTGCGCTTATTTTTTAATTTATTAATTCCTTTATTGAAATTATCAAGAATTTCATTATAAAACGTTTTCAAACCAATTTCGGTTATTGAAAAATCATCAGGTAAAAATAATGGCTGAGGGGTATAATCTTTAACCGAAAAATCAATAAATTCCGTTTCAATTCCATATTCTAATCCAAGTCTAATAGCATCTATTATTGAATCTCCTGGATCTATAGGAACAAAATTTAACCTATTCGGAGTTAAACTATCTGCATATGCAATTAAAGATAAATAAGGTAATCTCTCAATTCCTTCAATAATTTCATCTCTAATATTATCGGGTAATTCTACCGCAATTAAATCCGGGGAAATTTTAAAAAATGCCTCTCGAACCAATTTAGTAAATTCAATTCTCGAATGAAAAGTAGGAATAACATAGAGATTTTTGTATCTAATAAAAGGTGTTTTATCTTGAATAGATGACCCTCCATTTTAAATTAATTAATATTTAAAATTAAAAAACTCTTCATCATCTGGAATATCGTCATTCAAATATTTATCAAAATTTTTCTTAACAAAGTCATCATAATTTTTAGAACAGTAATTAATTGCATGTTTTTCTAATACTTTAATTGTAGCATCTTCAAATTCATCCTCATCGAGAATACGTGGATCCTCTTTATTTAAAAGTCTTTTTTTCATATAATATTGAATAATATGAATGCCATCTCTCACTACATATGGTTCATTATGGGCATGAGCATTTTGTAAAAAATCTACGCAATATTCTAAAATTTCTTCAGATGTAAAAGGTAAATTATATTTTAATATTTTTAACTCATCCGCTCTATTTGGAAAATCTACAAATATTTTCGGCTGCAATCGGCTCTGGATATATTCAGGGATCTCAAAAGTACTGCTGTCCGAATTCATAGTCACGCATAATCGAAAATCGGGATGTGCATAAATTCTTATTCCTGCTATAATGCTTTCTACATATCTTCTTTTATCCATTAATGGTGCTAAAGATGCCCAACTTTTTTCAGACATTCTGTTTCCCTCATCTAATATGCAAATACCTCCTTTAATCATCGCAGAAACTAAAGAGCTTGCAACATATGAAATTGTATTATTTTTTGAAATTACAGGACTAATAATTAAATCCTCTGGTCTGGTATCCATAGTGCACTGAAATATATAAACATCCTTATTCATTCTTTTAGCTGCTGCATAAGCTAATGTCGTTTTTCCAACTCCCGGCTTCCCTAAAATTCTTGGATTAAGAGGAACATCTCCTTTATCTACAATCATCCAAGCTGCTTTAAGCTGATTTATTAGATCTTCATTTCCAACCCATTCTAAATCTACTTCCGCTGGTTTAGAAAGAATAAGTTTGACTCCTTCAATAGTAACTTTTTCGATTTTTTCTGTCATACTATTAAAATTATATTAAAAAGAGATATTAATTTTTGTTGTAAATTTTAATCTTTATATTAAGTTTTAAAAAAAGAATTACATTAAATTTGTATCAATGAAATAGAAACTTAAATAAAATGCAAATTATTAAAAATAGATTATAACATTTAAAAATCGATAATATATTGTTGGTGATTAATTTATGAAAAGTATAGAATCTAAAATTGGTAGGATAATTGTTGCAAGATTAATGCCTGGCGAGGATGTTTTAGAGTCCATTAAAGAATTGGTAAAAGAGTATGACATTAAAGCGGGATTAATAAATATTATTGGAGCACTTTCTAAAATAACTGTAGGATATTTTGATTTGGAGTTAAAAGAATATAAATTTAAAACATTTGAAGAAAATGTTGAATTAGTTGGATGTATAGGAAATATTTCATATAAAGATGGAGAACCAATCATACATCTACATATTACTTTAGGCAGACCTGATTACAGTCTTTTTGGCGGACATTTAAGTCAACCAAGCATTATTTCTGTTACTGGAGAGGTCTATATATATGAAATTGATAAAAAACTGAATCGTTCAATTGATGAAAATACAAAATTGGCACTTTTAGATTTATAATTAAGAAAATTTAAATATTTTCATGGTTGTTTTGAAAAATATAGCGGGAGAAATACGAAATAAAGTTATTATTGCTTATTTGCAAGCACTATACGACTTGCTGGATTATGATGGAATGAAATCAATTTTGAAAGAAGCAAATTTACTGGAAATAAAGAATTATAGGGATGTTGATCCCGAAGGGAACACTGATTTTCGCATCTTTCAAGAAATAATTGAAGCACAAAATTGTTTATTATATGGATGTACCGATTTATTAATAGAATTA
>CAZVTX010000101.1:0-10593 GCA_964629395.1 uncultured archaeon | reverse complement strand
GAGAGATTAGCAGAAAATTTCGAGAGATGGGCTACAAATACAATATCTTGCACGGCAGCATTTACCCAAATGGCTGGATTAGCAGCAATTTTAGAAGACAAATCTCCTTCTTATGCAATGGTGCAAGAATTTAAGCGAAGAAGAAATTTAATCCATAAGAGATTGAATGAAATCGAAGGCATTTCGGCGATTAAACCTAAAGGGGCATTCTATATATTTGCTAATGTTACAGAAGCTTGCAAAAAATTGAAGTTAAAAAATTCACTTGAATTCCAAGAATATTTATTAGAAAAAGCGGATGTTGCCGTTCTTTCGAGAATTTATTTTGGAGAACCTTCTTCAGAAGAAAGAGAGGAATATGTAAGATTTTCTTATTGTATATCCTACGATAAAATTGAAGAAGGTATGGAAAGAATAGAAAAATTATTACTCTAAAATTATTTTAATTAGTATTTAAAAATAAACTTAGTTCCAACGCTAATATTGAATGCTTTGATCTTCGGGTCGTCTCTTTTTTCTACTTTTTTTATAAATTGAGGACCTGTGCAATGGACAGGAAATAGATATATAATATCATCATTATTACAATTATCTTTTATATAATCAATTGTTTTTTCAATCCGTTCCGCAGATGCACTTGCCATATGAAAGCCTCCAATTATATGCGTAATTGGTTTAGATGTGATGCTTCTCGCATAATCAATCGTATTCATCAGCCCGGAATGGCAACAACCGTTAAGGATGATAGCATTGTTTTTAGATTCGAGTATTACGCATTTATCATCCAATATTTTATCTTCTTCCAGATAATCTCCCTGCAATGCGAAAAAATTATGAAATTTTTCTTCGGGGTGAGAGCGCTGAATTTCTCCGCTGAGAATTATTTTTAAATTATTAGAATCAAAAAGTGTATACGGATCTTTTGTTAAGATGAGTTCTCCATTTAATTCTTCAATTTTTTTTTCATTTATAGGGGGTTGATTTACCAATTTCATCTCATTTATTAATTGCACAATTTCCTCCCGTTTCTTGCCTTTAAGGTCACTATCTTTTACATCAGGTGAGCGTCTGAAAAATCTTTCAAATTTAGCATAATCATGTAAAATAACCGGAATTTTTTGGTCAATTTCGGCCAAAATATCATATAATGCACCCGTATGATCATAATGCCAGTGAGATAAAGCAATAATATCTACATCATAAAGACTATAGCCTCGAATATTAGAATTATGTATAAAAGTTTTATTGGTACTTCCAGTATCAAAAATTATTTTTTTTTTTAAACTATTGCTAAAAAAAGTGTTAGAATTGCGTTTTTCTTGCTCATTTTCTTCATAAACACATATTAAATATCCTAAACCGTGCTCCGCAAGTGATTGTGTTGTAAATAATTTATTAAGAGATATAAAATTTAAGTTTAAATTTTGGAAAGGCTCAACCAAATTATTAGTTAAAATTTCTATTTCGATTCTCATTAACGAATATCTCCATTTTTATATAAAAAGAATTAAATAATTTCCTAAGATAATTAAGCAAACAGCTATAATAAATCTTTTTCTGAATTTTTCTCTTAATATTAATACTGAGAATATTTGTTGAACCATGGGCGTATTTGCGGTAATAGTTGAAGTTAATACAAGCCCATTTAGCTCTGCAGCTTTATAAAAAAGAGAATCAGCTAAACCAAGTGAAAGAGCTCCTGCAAGTCCAATAAAACCATAATATTTTAATAAATGTCGATTTTCTTGCTTAAAACTCGATAGATATTCTCTTTTAAAAAACGAAATACTAAAAACAAATAACATGGCAAAAAATACGCGAAAAAAATTAGTAAGGAATACATCTCCGCTGATTATTCTCGCCTGGTGGAATGCTACAATCGCAATCGCCCAAAATAACGCGGTTCCTATTGCCAAAATTACACCTTCTAATAATTTCTCTTGAGAGATATTTTTCTTAATATCATTATTATCGTTAATTTTTTCAATTTTCTTATCGTTATCCTTAGAACTTAGCAAAAAAACACTTGATAAGATAAGAGCGCCTCCAAAAATTATAGAAAATGTTATTTCTTCCCCAAAAAATAAAAATGCAAAGGGATATACAAAAACTAAAGATAATTGAGTCAAAGGATATGCTCGGGAAGCATCAATCAATCTTAAAGAATAAAAATAACAAAAATCACCGATTGTTACAGATATCCCTGATATTAAGCAGAAAAACAGATAATTATAGGTTTTATTAAGATTAAAATTAAAAAAAGCGATAAAATCGCCCAGAAAATATGCGATAATAAAAGTAAAAAGGGAAACGATAATTAATCTAAATAGGATTGTCGCTTTAGGATTTGTTTTAGAAAGTCCGGCTTTATAAACAAGAGAAGCTAAAGCCCATGTAATTACGGCATTTAACGTAAAAATTAAGCCGATTATACTAATCATAGATAGATTAGAATATTAAGGATTCTTTTAAAATAATTATAAAAGTTTATTTGAATCTAATAAAATTTCTTTTATCAATTTTTGCTATTTTTTAATTATTCTTTTTAATTTCCTCAATTTTATTCTTTTAATTATATGTAATAATTCATTTTTCTTTATGGATTGTAAAACTTTTTAACTATTAAAATCAAAAATCAATTATTAACAATTTTAAAATATAAGGTAAAAAAAATGGTTATAGAAACTGATGTAACAAAACTTTTAGGCATTAAATATCCTATAATAGGGGCTCCGATGGGCCCATTTTATACTACCAAGCTTACGATCGCAGTATCGGAAGCTGGTGGGTGCGGAGTTTTGAGCCATACAAATCTTTTCGGAAAGAACAGTTATAAAGTAATGAAGGAAAATATGTTAGAAGTCATTGAGCATACAGATAAACCTTTTGGGTTTAATATTAGAACTGCAAGGATGCAACCTGATGCAAAGATTCTCTGTAGATTAATACCTAAATTTATTATGAGCAACCCTAAGTTAAGGGAACAATGTATTTATGCAATAACGAGTGCAGGAACACCAAGAATGTTGCAATCAAGCCATACTTTTCAGAAATTAAAAAAAGTTTCAGAGATTAAGAATTTCCATGTAGCTCCTGCACCATGGTTAGCAAGAAAATGTGTTGCTGCTGGTGTTGATGGTTTAGTCGTTACGGGAACCGAAGGAGGCGGTCATCAGGCATATGAGAAAATTGGGCTTTTGGTTCTATTACAAGCAATAAAGGAGGAATTTCCAGATATGCCCGTTATTGCTTGCGGTAGTATAGGGAATAGTATCGGGCTTGCAGCATGTCTAGCCGCTGGAGCAGGGGCAGTAGCAATGGGCTCTCGCTTTATTGCGTCTAAAGAAAGCGAATTTCATGAAAAATATAAGAATGTGGTTGTGAATGCTGCATGTGAAGATACAACTTTAGTTACGGGTTGGTTGGCTCCGATTAGATTATGGAAGAATAATTATACTGCCTCACATGGATTAGTGCAAAGTAAAGAAGAAAAAATAGCAATTGAACAAAGTTTGACAATTGAAGAGATTATTGAAGATCAAAAGCATTATGAAGAGATTTATTACGGACACGTTGAAGATGGTGCTACACCTTTAGGACAATGTTGTGGGGTAGTTAAAAGTATAAAAAGCGTTAAAGAGATTATCGAAGATTTGGTGAGCGGTGCAGAAAAACATTTAAAGAAGGCAGTTTCTTTAATTAAATAATTAGCTATTGTGTATGCTTTTTGCTCTTTTATCTTTATTAATTAAGAATATTTTTTTTATTTTTATTCTTAGAATAATTTATTATGACTCCAGAGATAATTTGTTTAGGAGAATTATTAGTAGAAATTATGCGGGACAAGATAGATGTACCGCATGGAGTTATTGGGGAAACATATAAAGGACCATTTCCCAGCGGAGCACCAGCAATTTTTATAGATTCTGCAGCAAGAATGTCCAAGCATTTTGGCTTTTCTACAGGTTATATTGGTGTTATAGGAAATGATGAATTTGGGAATTGTATTTTGGAGAAATTGAAACAAGATGGAGTAGATATTTCACAAATTAGAGTTTCCGAAAGTAATCATACGGGTATTGCTTTTAATCAATACAATTCAGATGGCTCAAGGAAGTTTATTTTTGCGGCAGGTGCGGCTGGTGAGACTTCTCCTGATGATGTTAAGGAAGAATATTTTGAGAATATTAAAAGCCTCCATATAATGGGAAGTGCTCTATCAATTAGTGAATCTTCAAGAGAAGCATGTTATAAGGCAATAAAAATTGCAAAGAAGATAAACCCGGACGTTATTATTTCTTTTGATCCAAATTTAAGACCCGAAATGCTTGATATTAATATTATTTTAAAAATATGCCAACCTATTTTGGAGGATACAAACATACTTCTTCCGAGTGGAGAAGAAGCAGAGATGCTTGCAAGAGTGAAAGGTGAAAAAAATGCTTGCATTGAATTATTAAAAAAGGGGCCAGAAATCATAATTTTAAAGAGAGGTGAAAAAGGAGCTACATTATTTACCAAAGATAATTTAGATGGGATGGAAGTCGCTGGTTTTAAAGTTAATGAAATAGATCCTACTGGTGCAGGTGATTCATTTGGCGGAGCATTTATTTCAGCATATTTAGCAGGTTGGGAACTAAAAAAGGCGGTTAGATTTGCCAACGCAGTAGGGGCATTAAAAGTTCAACAATTCGGTCCTATGCCAAATACTTCTTATAAAGAGGTAATTTCATTAATGGAAAATTAACGCTATCTCATAAATTTAATTTTTTCTGTTCTAATAATAAATAATAGATATCAACTATGGCAAATTGTTGATTTTTTACTTCAAGATATCGAAATCCCGGTGGAACAAGCTTATAACCTAATGCTAAAGGACCCATAGCCTGTGTTTGAAAAATAAAAGGTTTATTTACATCATACCATATTTTTAATTCTTCCAAATTTCTAAAGCTTTTAAAGATAGCTCTATAATTGTTGGCATAAATTTCACAAGGATTATTAATGATTATAGGGGCAAAATAAAAACCTAAATTAATAGTATCAGCTGTGCGTGCTTCCTTTAACCTGAATTCTTTAATTGTGTGAGTATGACCGCATAAAATAAGGTCAACTTTTCTTCTTATATATTTATCCATGCCTACACATATTTTTAGAAAGGTTGCCCAATTATACATAATAGTTTGATATTTCATATTTAAAATTTTTTCAAGCCTTCCAGTTCTGTAATATTTTTTAAGATTAAACTCATAAAAATCAGACCATCTTAATTTCCGCTTTAATTTAAATTTTCTTTTAAATCTTAATCTCTGAAAGTGACTTAAACTTGGAGATACAGGGGGCGTATGCATCACGATTATAATTTTATCATCAAAAGCATTATTAATGTATGACCTTAAAAGATTAATCTGAAAATCGGTAATTCCTTTCGTACTGGGACTTCCTTTTAAGAGGTCATGCATATCTGCAATAGAATCCTCTCCCGTATCTAAAAAAATAAAAGTAAAATTCTCTCCTATTTTTAATTTATAATTAAGATTCGGATTAATATGCCGAAAATAATCTTCCAGAAATTTTTCTCTTGAATATAACGCATTAAAATAATTAAAAAATTTAATGTCATTATAAAAAGAAATATCCTTTCGCCTAAAGCCGAAAATTTTTTTAATTTTACCTAGCCTTACACTATAATGACCCCTTCGATAATCATGATTTCCAACAGTAGTAAATATTGGTGCTAAAATTTCTTGTTTATTTAAAAATTCTCTTTCAGTTAAATATGGATATAAATCTAAACCTCTATTAATGCCTAAGAGTATATCGATGAAAACAAAAAAATTATTTCTGTATTGATAATTTCCACGGGCAATTTCGATATAATCTATTAGGTCTCCGCTCATTAAGACAAAATCTAATTTTCCGTCCTTTACCTCATTATTAATAAATTCAATTAGTTTCCTTAATGCATAATTAAAATTTAAGCGACCATATTTTATTTCATTTAATTTTTCTTCCTGAAATTCACTTTTAAATTCAAAATCTCTGTATAAAATTGATGTGTCAACTTTAGAGAATTTTTTTTTATTATTTTTATATATTTTAATTTGATTCTTTACCTTCTCTCTCATAAATTTAATAATAAAATCATTTCTTCTTGCGATGTGGAAATCTGTCGCATGGATAAATCGAAAATTTGACCAATCTTTATTATAAATAGCTAAACTATGATAATTTATCTTATTTTCAAAACGATTAGGTAAATCGTGAATAATGTCAAACAAGTAAAAATCTCTCTCATTTTTCAACAATAATTTAAGAATTTTTATTATATTCTCAATCTCAAAAGTAATTTCGTATAAAGTAGTTCTTTTTCCGAAAATGTTTTCAATTTTCAGAGAAGAATTATAAAGGTCAAAAATAAAGCATTCCTCATCTGAAAAATAAAGATATTCTTTCTCTCTTAGTTTTTTTAATTTTCTTATCTCAACAGGTTTTAAAATGAATTTTTCGCCCCTTCTTGCCTTAAAGGGGCCATCATCTTTTAATATTGGTTGAATAAAAAGATTTGGATAAAAATATTCAAGAATTTCTTCTTCAGAATGTTTAGGTAAAGCAATTATAATTACTTTAAAAGTAACTTTTTTAATAATTTTATTGTTTTCATTAAGGTAATCTTTTAAATTTAATAAAACGGGTTGCCCTAAATTCGGTTTTATAATAACGGGAAATTCTCCGATTTTTAAGTTCAAAAAAGACATCAAAAAAGTTCCGAAATAAATAGTTTTAATTGAATTAATAAAAGAAAGAAAAAAAATATTTTAAATTATACTCGCTTTTTATAAACAATTAAAATTAAGCTTAAAATCGATAATCCGGAAATAATTAGGACAATAGATATAGAATAAGATGGTGTAGCATTCTTTATTCCCCCTACATAAGCCATAGCAGATGCGATCGCCTCAATTGCATTATTAAGATTTTCTTCAATTCTATCATAATAAAGTTGACGTGTTGCAGATTCATCGTCTCTATCCTCGTATTTATCCGCCCAATCCGTAAAGAAATTATCATTTAACCACTTAGCATCACGAGTAATAGATTCAGAAGGATTTGGATCCTTAAAAGTGTTCCATGCAAGATTTTTAGCAGCATCGTAAGGTTTTAAATCGGAGTCAATTTTAATATTATCATCTATCTTAAAAAATTCCTCCATATCTTGGTAATTATTAGTTCGAGAAAGCACATATGCTTCAACTTCCGAATGATGTTCATCAAAATCAGTATAATACGGGTCTACATTATTTTCGGCAACATGAGCGTATATCGACATATCGGCGATATAATGTGTCATGGCACCTAAATAAAATGCTGCCAAATCTAATTTATTATCTTCAATATAAGAATCCGCTAAATCTCCGCAACTTTTAGCTCTTAATGCCGAATCATCCTCATTATTGCTAATCGTCCCATCTTGATTAAAATAAATATGATGTTTTGTTGTATCCCCGAATCCTTCTACTTCTTTACCATCAAGAGTCACTTTCACTTTTGAATTATCTGGGGCCTCAGTTCCAAGTAAAAATATTTTTTTTCTATTCGGATCATTTAACCAGGTCCAAGAAGATTCATCATCTTCTAATAAAGCTTGAAGTGCTGCATCAGCAAGCAAATCATGAGTTCCATAATCATCTTCATAACTATAATCAATATTATTATAAGCATAGGAACTATTTTTCCATGCTAATACTTGAAAAAAGGGTGCGTATAAATATATTAGAAAAAAGATAAGAAAGATTAATTTAAATTTTCTCATATTTAAAACTTTATATTTTTTATATTTTTTTTAAATATATATTTAAACAGAACTAATTAAATTTGTTTATTTCTTAACTAATAAATTAATTTTGAAATTTGATTCAATATTTTTATGTTTTATTAGTCCCGACAAAAATAAGCTAAAAAAGATATAAAAAAATATAATTCATAAAAACTTCTTAAAAAATATAATTTTTAAAGATTTTCAATATATTGATAAATATGGAACGATTATATCAACCCGACTTTTCTTGTATATTCGGCAAGGAATATGCCGATGCTTTTATTTACGGAAAGATTGATTCTCTTGTCTGGCCTATTTTTACCGATATTGAAAAATCGGATTTACTAAAAAATCTGCTAAAATTAAAGAATCTACAGGGAAGAGAATATTTTTATATCAGAAAAATATCTTCAGAGGATTTCTTAGTTGAAATGGATTGCTCTGATATTGACATATTCTTATTTCAGGCAATGGATTTAGGAAGGTCTTATGGAATTTCAAATGAAGATGTTATAAAAGCCGTGAAAGCATTTCCCAAACGAAGCAGAGGTATTTTATCTTTTAATCCTTTAAATAACTCTTTAGAAAAAGAGAAAATTATTTCCTCACTACAAGATATAGAAAAAGAGATTGAAATTGCAGGGATTGTTCTTTATCCTACTTTACTTAATTTAAATTTAAATGATAATAATGAATCTTTAGATAAATTACTTGAATATTGTTCGGATAAAAATTATTTTGTAAAAATTGATTTAGGTAATAATTTTCTTCCCTATAACAATGCTGATTTATGCGATTTCAAGAAGCTGCACACCTTTTTTTCTCATCATCCTAATAATATTTTTATAATCAGTAATATAGATGTTTTTGGAGATTTCCACCTATATTATATGCTTTTAAAATATTTTAATAATGTATGGATTGAAATTGATCCGCGAACTTTTGGTGGCTCTACTCCTAGAAAATGTTTTGAATCATTATTTCAGATTCCTGGATTTATTCAAAATACATGGTGGAGGATTTGTATTGGGAGTGCTACACCCACTCTGGAGATCTCACAGATGGTTCGAGGTTTTTTAGAGGCCTCTGAAAAACTAACATTTGCTCAAATGAATATTTTAAGAACCTGGAGCTTTAGAAATATAAATCGTTTAAACCTAAAAATATTCAAACCAATTCAAGATATCGATATAAGTAAACCTAAAACACTGATTGAGATTAATGATAAAAAAGTAATTGAAACTAAATGTGAAATAGAGATTATAAAAACTATTAAAATGAGAAGTTATAGTATTACTCAATTAATTTATCTCACCGATATTATTAAAGAACAGATTAATTTAATATTAAAAAATTATCCTGAATATAATAACGGCGAACTTTTCTTACGATCATATCATACTACAACTTCCTTAATAATAAATGAGCATGAATTCGGAAATTATCTTGATTTACATTATTTATTTGCGGAAATATCCAAACAAGATACATCACCTTTCCTGCATACTGTTAGAGCACTTGAAAATAGAGCCGATTTTAATCATTTTGACCACCGATTAGCCGTTGATTTTGGAAATCGCCAATTAAATATTCCAATAATCAATCGAAGATTAGAATTAGGAGGCAGAGAAAATATTTATATCTTAGTAACCTTTGGTCCGAGAACATTTAATCTATTATTTAAAATTGTTTTAAAGAAAGAGAATTAAAAAAAAAATATTTAATATTTTTTATAGATTTATAATTTCTGTAATAATTTTCGCTTTTTCTTCGATAATATAATAGTAACGGCGATTAATGTTAAGAATATGTAGAATAGATTATACCCTGGAATCTCTAATTCGGGTTTTTCCTCTTCTTCAGTGCTGCCTCCGCCTTCTTCTTTTTCCTCGGGAGGAGGTGGAGCTACAAAGGTTATTGCAAAAATTCCTGAAAGAGAATCAGGCTTCTTATTGAATGTTATTGTTATAGAATTCTCATTTTCATCAATAGCGATACTATTTATATGATCACCAAGGAGTAATTGATTCCATTCATAATTTTTATTATCATGAATGAAATCCCAGAACCAGAACAGAAAGTCATAATCCTTTACCGCAATTGAACTTGGTAAAACTATTTTCAATATGAAATTATTAACACTGGAATAGTTACATAAGGTTAAATCAATGAATACTGCCGGAATTCCCGAAGGTACATCTTTTTTAGTTGGATTAATGCTCAAAACGGAATATTGAACTGTAATATTCAATAAAGAAGCAAAAATCGTTAACGAAACCTCAATGCTTCCGCTAAAATAGAATAAAGTCGTCATTTTGTAAGAGATTGAAGTATTAACTTCTACAATTTCTTTTCTGAAAAGCACGAATGTATAGTTAAGCGAATAGTATTTTTCGTATATTAATACAATCATTCCAGTAGAATCTATAATATATCTCTCAAAATCTCCATTAGTAGAGTTATATAACGTAAATTCATATTTAGTTACGTTAACAATTTGATCAAATTGAGTAAAGTAATCCATATAGCCTTGAAGTTCGGCAGTAATATTGTAGGCATTGAAGCCTTTTGGAAAGACGAGTACTTTACTTCCGGAATCATTATTGAAATATTGTAAGTAGCCTCCTGGTGGCATATGAATAAAATCACATGCCGCGCCTATAACATAATGTTGTGCAAAAATTAACCATTCTTCAGTCGTAGCATTCCAGACATATAAATCAGCCCATACATTTATATGTCTGGAATGCTACGACTGAAGAATGGTTAATTTT
>CAZVTX010000100.1:0-10624 GCA_964629395.1 uncultured archaeon | reverse complement strand
GTAAGACAGGTGATAGAATTTAGGAGAACAGATTCAAACTTATTAATACATGTTAAAGCTACTAAAATAATTGTTATATACGTGGTATAAGTTAGTGGTTCGTAAATTTCTGCAATAAAAAAAAAATAAATCCAATACCAAATACAAAGTGAGAGTATAATCCAACCTGCAATTCTAACGCCAAAAGAGAACTCTTTTTGATCAATAACTTTTTGTTTTGGTTCTAAAATACGAAAATAATCCTCTAAAACTTCTGATCTGGGTTCATTACTATATTTTTCTCGGAGCGTGTTTGCAACAACTTCGGCAATTAATCTTATTTCCTCCTCGGATAATTTCACTTGGTTAATCTCTGTATTGTCATTAGATTTATCAAATTTTCCCTCACTTTCAAATTTTTTAACTAATCTGTTCTCAATAAATTCTTGATCCAATCAACTTAACCTCATTATTATTGAAAAAAAATATTACTACAAAAATAAAAATGTTAAAAATTTATTTTAAAACTTAACTTTAAAATCTTATTTCGATCTCTTGGCTCGAAAATTCTACTTCGCCTTCTTTTTCAATTGAGCCGAGATTATAAATGATATATTTTATTTTTTTCCATGTAGGTTTAAAATTAATATGTACCGGTTTAATCTTTAGTATTGAATTTGCTTCTTGATATTCACATTGAACATTTAACAAAATATATTTATTATCGTTCTTGTATTCCATTGATAATCCATCATCTTCATAAATAATACAATTAGATGTAGTTCCGTTATCACCTTTAAAGATTTTTAGAGTAAGCGCTTCAATAGGCTTTTGTCCGATAAATTCAACAACATCTTGTGTCGGAATAATAGCACCTTTCCTTATAAAAATAGGAATATCCTTAAGATCGATAGGAATATATTGAATTTTTTTACCCTCATATTCCTTAAGTGTCCATAATTCAATCCATTTACCTTCAGGAAGATAGACACGTTTAGTTTTTATATTTCTTTTGTTAATAGGAACAATTAGAATGTCTTTTCCTACAAAAAACTGATTTTCCCATTCTTTATTAAAACATTCCTCATCTTCGGGAGTAAAATAAAATAATGGACGTAAAATAGGTTTACCCTCCGAAAAAGCCTCATAAAATAGGCTATACCAATATGGAAGCAACTCATATCGAAGTTCAATATATTTTTTTGAGATCTCTTGAGCAATTTTACCATATGAAAAAGGGTCTTGAGATTTAGAACCTAATGCAGTGTGCACCCTACAAAATGGATACCAAACACCGGTTTGAATCCATCTAATAAATTGCTTTTTATCTCTAAATAAATATTTAATAATTCCCATAAATCCACCGATATCTGAGCCTACAAACACTTGAGCACTTAGATTAAGGTTAACAAGCATTCTTATAGCAAGAGTAATATTCTTCCAATCTGTCCAATTATCGCCTGTCCAAATAGCGGCATATCGCTGAATCCCCGAATATCCTGAACGTGTTAAAATAAATGGTCTATCATTAGGCTTAAACTTTTTAAAAGCTAACCATGTAGCCCATGTTTCACAAAAAGCATAAATATTCTTACAATACTCAATTTTAGAATTTCTGCCTTGATCCCATAAATACATATCTTCGTGATGCAGTCTTTTAAGTTTAGATATTACGGGGTTTATTGAAAATGCAGGTTCATTCATATCATTCCAAATCCCTACAATTCCCAGATCGAAATAGAATTTATGCTTGTCAGCCCACCATTCTCTTACTTCCTCCCTCGTAAAATCAGGAAAATATGTTAAACCTGGCCAAACAAGACCTAATGCAGGAGAACCATCTTTTCTGGTGGCATAATATTTATTATTAACTAATTCTTGAAAAATTTGATAATTTTCATCCACTTTGATTCCAGGATCTACGATTACTATCGATTTAAATCCATTTTCTTTTAGATTCTTGATTAATCCTTTAGGATCGGGAAATCTTTTCTTGTTAAATGTAAAACAACGATAATCATCCATATAATGTATATCAAACCAGATATTATCACACGGAATTTTAGTTTCTCGAAATTTAGATGTAATTTCTTTAATTTCTTTCTCGGTCTTATATGAATATCGGCATTGATGGTATCCTATAGCCCATTTTGGGGGCATCTCAATCCTTCCGGTAAGTTCAGTATAAATCTTTAAGATTTCATCAATATTTTCACCGTAAATAAAATAATAATTGAGATCTCCCTTCTCTGCACCGAAGTAATATTCCTCTTCATTAGATTTACCCATATCGAATATTGTTTTTGAAATATTATCTAAAAAAATTCCATAATTAATACACTCACTAATACTTATAAAAAAAGGATGATTCTGATATAAGGGCTCATTATTCCCCTTATAAGGAAGATCACGTCCATGCATTATAAGAAATTGTCCTTTCTTATCCAGCGGGCCCGTTTTTTCTCCAAATCCATAGAAATGATCTTTAGGACGTATTTTTTTGTAAGATCTTACACTTAAGCTCTTAGGATCAAAGCATGCCCCAAAACCATCATCTACATCTTCACATATAATATTTATATTATCCGAACCATTTTTATTGCAAAAAGAAATCTTAAATGGCGCTTTATTAATATGAATTGAGAGTTCAGATGTATTAAGGATTATTTTCTCCTTATTATCCAGAAATTCAAATGAAACAATATCCCAATCGTTTAAATTCTTAATGATGGCATAAGAATAATCAAGATCAAAATCATTATTTGGAGTTATAATTATTCTAACTAATTTAGGAGAATAAAATAATATTTTACCTTTTCCTTCTGCGAAATCGAGCGTAATTCCTCTCTCTATTTTCTTAATATTCTTAATATCTCCAATAGATTTAAAATTCTTTCTCGAATTTTTGGTAATATTGATCAACTCGCTATAAATTTTATTTGCTTATTAAAATGAATCAATATTACTAAATCTTTAAAGGTAATGAATTTATTATGATTTGAACAATTTTTTTAAATCATTTTAAATCTAAAAATTTAAAGAATTATTGAAAATTAATTCATTCAAAAGAGATATTAATTTTGTTGAATAATCATTTTGCATCTTCAATGATATTATCTAAATTAAAAAAGATATCCGATTCATAAGAGAGTATTTCTTCATTATCAAGAAGTTGGAGATTAGTCTGTGAATTAGCCCAGTAAGTTGCAAATACATTTACATCATTCGTTTTCTGAAGGAGCGATAATAAAAAATAGGGATTATGTGTTGAAAAGAAATATTGATTATTATTATTCTTATTTAATGCAACTTTCTCCGCAAAAAATTTTGAATAATGGGGAAAAGCATGCATTTCAGGTTCTTCAAATATTAAAACCGAATTAAAGTTTGTCTCTATTGCAATTATATGGAAAATAAGTCTCTTTAAAGTATCTGAAACTGTGCTGTAGGGATAGCTTATAGTAATTCCATCAACATTTTTAGTAACTTCAATTTTATATTCATTTTTTCGTAATCCTAAAGATAGATTAAAAGGTTTTAAAATTTCTATAATCATTTCTTTAAGATTTTTATGGGTTAAAAGTAAAAATAATAAATTTTTTCCATTAGGCGGGAGTAGAAATTCCGTCAGAGTAGAATTAAAGCTTTCTATATCTATAAACTTATAATATCGAAAAAATGGTCCTTGATAATCCGCTATAGAGATCTCTTTTCCTGATTTAAATAGTTCTTCCTTGGTTTTATCAGCACCATTTAATTTAATTTTTAACAAATAATCATCAAATCTAATATTAATTGGATTTGCTACCTCATTATCATAAAATAAATCACTTTTATGATAATATCTGATGAAATCTCTTAAATTCATTTCCATTTTTTCAGACATAAAAAGATAACATGGATAAGCTAGTGCTTCTAATATGTTAGATTTACCGCTGTTCGGAGGACCTATGAATACATTAATACGATTACATTTAAATTCTAAAGATTTAATTGATTTAAAGGATTCAATTGTGATTTTTTTTATCATATTCTTTCAAATTCTTTTTAAATTTATAACAATTTTCTTTTATTTGATTCATTTTTTTAACTTTTAAAATATTATTTACGAGCATAAATAAAAACTCTACGCATAATAAATTCGAGCGGATTTTCTGAATTAATTTCATAATAAATTTGTTTAAAATCTTCAAGAAATTTATCATGAACCTCCTCAGGTAAAAAAGTAAAAAAAGGAACTAGTGCGGCAGCGCGCCAATAATTAAATAACTCTCTTTCATTTTTGAATTTTATAGGATGATCTAATGGTTCTATTTTAATATCTCTAAAATTACATTTTCTTAAAATCCTCTCATTTTCTTTAATTGAAAGGAATTTCCAAGGAATCCGAAAATTATTAAGATAATCCCGATATTTTATAAACATTTGGGATACGACTTTAGCAACGATTCCATTTTCTTTTAAGCCTGTTTGAACAACAATTCTTCCGCCACCTTTTAATGAATCATAAATTAATTGATAGGCTTTTTTTAAATTAGGAATCCAATGGATCGCTGAATTTGAGAATACCGCATCAAATTTGTTTTTGTAATTCATATCTAAGGCATTCATGCACATTATTTCTACGTTATTTATATTATATTTCCTTAAATTTAGTTTAGCTTGTTCACATTGCTCTGAGGAAATTTCAAGAGCAATAACTTTACCATTTGGAATTCTTTTTGCAATTTCTATTGATAATCGGGCGGTTCCTGCTCCCAAATCAAGAATTAATTCAAAATCTTTAGGTTTTAATCTTTCTATTGCCATTAATCCTAATTCAAATTGGACTGAGGAGGATTTCTGATATAAATCGGAATCCCATCTAAATGATTGGCTTGTCATTATAACTAAATATAATATAAAAAAATTAAAAAATAAGCATATTTCAAAATTTAATTATTATTTTTCAATAATAATATTCTTCTGGGTAGTATCATCAAAAGAAAGTTTAATGACGACTTTATATGTACCTGCTAAATAATACCATGAATCTTTTCCGTTGCCATATGCCAATTCATTGCCTCCTTCTAATTTCACAGATTTTGGCTTTTTTTCGGAATAAATAATAACTTCCGTTTCAGCATTTAAAACATCTTCAATTGTTAATTTTAAAGAATTGTTATCCGAACTCACAGATGGAAATTGCTTATCAGAACATGTAATAAATTTTTCGGGGCATCCGATTAATGCCATCCCGTTTTGCATGATAGGACAAATAATATAATACCGATGTTCATATTTATTAAGAATTCCCACATCAATTCGATCATTTCTGTTCATTTTATAAGGAATTTTAGTATAGAAATCGTATAAGATGAATTCTTCTTCCTTAAAACCTAATTCTTCCGCCTTAAAATAGTACTCTTTAACGTTTTTAGGCCATACATTAACAATTAATATATAACGCCAAATATCATTACCTCTTTTAGTAAATGTATCAGAGATATAATATTTGGAATGTTTTTTGAACATTAAATCATTTGCCGTAAGGGCTCTATCTGGTTTTAGCAGCAATCCATCATTTCTACAAGTGTGTCTTAATAATTGCCAGTTTAATCTTTCTTTTTTATCACCCGGACCGACGACTCCTGCAGTTAAATTTGCAACTAAACATTTTAATTCGGGATAATGTTCTCCCATTCGTTCATAACTACTTCTAAAAACATCTTGGTGAGGATTAATACCAATTGCATTAAATAATAAACAACTCTGAGTGCAATGAATAAATCGATATGTCAATGGCCATCTATGGTTATAATCACCTGAGCATCTTGCCATAACTATGTTATCGTGAAGCATACTATATAATAACATCCCAGGTGTTTGCATACAATAAAATACATCCACATTATTTTCTTTTGCAGAGGTTGCCATATTATGAAGCCATTGTTCTTGAGCATAAAATTCCTCTCTAAGATATGGAACGCTATCTACTTGAGTCTTTAGCCAATCTTGCTCATAAACAGCAATTCCGCTTCTATTTGCATAACTCATTAGCCAATCCCAGAATTCTTTAACGATCGGAACAGCCTGATTTTTATATGTAATGAAATTATATTTTTCTAAATAAGGTGATCTGGCATCCCAGCGTCTTGAATGTGCAATTATCGGATATTTAAAGCGTTCTTTATAATAAGTTTCTAAATCGGTTGAAAAATGTTCGGGATCTGTTTCCCAGCGTAGTGTATTTCCAAATAATCCTCCACCTAATATTCTATATAATGGCTTAAACATTTTTGATAAAATTTTTTTAAAGGGGCTCTGATATTTTTGATACCACCACGAATCAAAATTATATGATTTTATCGGAATTCCTTTTTTCTCAAAATAATCCTTAACCTCCACCATTGTATCTTCATATGTCATATTTTTCTCGGTATTGTAGTAATAATAGGCACCATTATCCGTCCAATAGCTTAAATGGGATACAGCAATAGAGCAATATCGATCCTTAACTTTAGCATTATAAAATTTTCGCAATAATTGACCTAAATCGTTAAAACTTTTGTTAATACCCTTATTAAACATGATAATAAAGGTTTGCTTAGTTCCTTCAGGAATAGTCTTAATTTCTCCTTGAAAACCGCAATTTATCATGCCATCTTTACTTTTAGCAATAGCAGAGTTTAAAAATTCTGCCATAGGAGAAATTACTATTGTATTAAGTTCATCATCATATAATATTACTGGAGAGGACGTTGGCTTTAATTTTCTTTCAGGCGGACAAAAAACTGCATGTCTAAATGTAAGGACTTGTTTATTTGGACTTTCATTTAAAAACGATGGAAAACTTGTAGCAAGATCACCATAATTTCCGGTAGCAACTTCAGAAAGCCCATTCGGAAATTCCAATTCGAAAATTATAAAATTTTTATCTTGATATCGTTTTATTTTTGTTATTAGATGATTTTCCGTATTTTCTAATTGATATTTAATTATATAAACATTATAGGCTCCTAAACTATCAGCGTCATCTTTTTCTGAAAAATCTCTTATTACTAATTTTTTAAATTTCTTACCTAAGGTTTTTTTATTTGTATAAATCGCATTGTTGTAATGAATTTTCACCATTCCCTCAATTAATTGCCGATTTTCGCCAAAATTTACCGTAAAAAGCCCGTTTTCTTTATTTATTGTTATTGTTGGTATATTTATTTGCTCAGGTATAAGCTCTCGCTCTTTTTTTTCCTTAAAATCAGATTTTTTATAAACATAAGCCGCATTAAATTTAGGAGATACAAATTTTCTAAATATCCAAGGCAATAGCAGATAAACGACAATTCCAAAAATTATTAGATATATTATTATCCTTATGATTTTTAGAAGTATATAGAAAATAATATCTAACATTCTGAAAACCTCTGAAATCAATTTAATATTTACGCATTAAAATAAATTAATATAAAAAAGATTTATTAGAATAATAAACTTCGCTTAAATTGAAAAAAATAGATATTTATTATTTTAATTCTTTTTCAAAAACTTCATAAGCATCATCAGAATATAGACAAAAAATAACCTCTTCAATCTGCGTGTCTCCTTGTAAATATTCTTTAACAGTCGAAATCATAATTTTTGCACATCTATCCATCGGAAACCCAAAAATTCCCGTTGATATCGCAGGAAAAGCGATCGTTTTTAAACCATGCTCGTCCATAAGCTTTAGGCTGTTAAGTGTGGCATTTTTTAATTTCTCATCCTCATTTCCCTCACCCATCCTTGGACCTACTGCATGAATGACATGTTTTGCTTTAAGATTCCCCGCACCTGTTATTACAGCACCTCCTACATAAGTCCCCCCGATTTTATTGCATTCTTCTTGAATAGAAGGACCCCCTTTCCGTCTAATCGCACCTGCCACACCACCACCCAAAATTAATTGAGCATTTGCAGCATTCACGATTGCATCAGTTTCCATCTCTGTGATATCTCCTTTGACCAATTTAATTACGGAATTTTTAACTTTTAATTCTTTCATTTTTGGATGCCTCCCAAATTATTTTTTCAATATTATTTTAGGAAATAATAATAAATAAATTAATTTTTATGATTAATGATGTTTATGAGAATTATGATTATGAGCTAATTCAATTTCTTCTTCACAAAAAATACATCCTCCTTTAGCATCTGCCTTTTCGCATGTTTTACAGCTGTGATCAATTCCAATTGCTTTTCCTGTTCTGCGTTTGGGTGATAATATTAAAGAGATCAAGAATATAATACTGATAACAATCGTTATACTTGAACCCGAGGGTAGATCAAATGTATAGGATAAATATAATCCTATAAAGGAGGATATTGCCCCAAAAATTGCGGATAGAATTAACATATTAGTTAATTTATAACTCCATTGATAAGCCGAAGCGGCAGGAGTAATAATCATCGCAAATACTAATATTGCACCAATCGCTTTTAATGATACTACAATTGTTAAAGAGATAAGGAGTAAAAATAGGTATGATATTGATCTTGTAGGAACTCCCGTTGCTTGAGCCATTTCTTCATCAAATATCGTAAAGAATAACTCTTTTTTGAAAAAATAAATAATTCCAATTATTAATATTGCGAATTCAACCAATAAAATAGTGTCCTCCGTTGTAACTACTAAAACATTACCGAATAAAAGTGCATTAACATCTGCACTATAGCTTTGGATTAAGCTCATAAAAAGAATTGCAAGGGCCATCGTTAAAGAAAAGATTATCCCTATAGCGACATTATTATCATCCATATAACCTTTCTCGTTAATGTATCCTATACTGAAAGCGGAACCCGTGCCAAATAAGAAAATCGAAATAAAAGGGTTAATCCCTAAAAGAATAGCTAACGCCCCTCCTGCGAAGGAAGCATGAGCAATGCCCGCACCCATAAAAACTAAACCCCTAAGTAAAATAAAAACTCCAACGATACCGCAGATTATTCCAACCATAATAGAAGCAAATAATGCTCTCTGCATATACTCATATTGTAAAACATTCCAAAAATCAGAATAGCTCATTTTATTAAATCCACGAATTATATCGATTTAAGTAATTCTATAAATTTTAAATACTATAAAATAAATTACTTTAATAATTTAAAAATTATTTTATAATTATTCAATTTAATCTTATAATTTTATAATATGAGTCCTATCAGAAATAGAAGCAAAATAAAAGAAATATTAATATTATTCCTATTTTTCTTAATAATCATCCCTTATTTTACGATTTTTTGCTTTAATAATCAATTTCTATTCAATAATGAGGAAAATAGAATAAAAGAGGGATCAAATCGAATAACCAATAATAATTCAGAAAACATAGAGACCCAAGCTTCAACCAATTTAAAATTAATTGCTACCTTAACAATAGCACAAGATATTGCACAAAATATAGTGGGAGATTTAGGTACCGTTGATGTAATCGTAAGTGGTGAAGAGGATCCTCATACCTATGAACCTAAATTTAGTGAAATCGAAAAGTTGAGAGAAGCAGATATCCTTTTTGCTTTAGGATCGGAAGATTTAGAACCATGGCTGGAAAATACATTAGAATCAATAACAAATGATAATCCTGATTTAGATGTAAAATATTTGATTAATGATACAATGGAAAAAGAAGATCCACTCTTAGGAACCAAAAATCCGCATGTATGGATGGATCCTCACAATATTAAAACTTTTGCTAATGATATAACAATTATTTTAGAAGATAAAGATAATTCGAATGCTGCCATTTATGAAAATAATAACAAAACATATCAAGAAAAAATAGATAATTTATTGGATGAGATAAATTCTGAAAAAGCAAATTTTAAAGGGTTAAAAGTCACTGTAGCACATCCCGCTTTCTTTTACTTATTTGAATTACTTGAAATAGAGAGAATTGCCGTTATTGAGAGAGGAGAAGGAAAAGAACCGAGTGCAGAAGATATACAAAATGTAATTGACACCATGATTGAAGAAAATTGTCATTTAGTTGTCTCACTTCCTCAGAAATCAGAAGAAAATGTTTATGAAATTGCCAGGAGTACTAACTCGGATATTGCATTATTAACACCCTTATTAAATGTAGAAGTAGAATGGGATGGAAAAACCGTTGAGATTGATAATTATATTGATATGATTAAATATGATTTATGGGCATTAAAGAATCCTTCACCGCCACCATCTATTCTTGAGGCCTGGTGGATATATATTATTAATGGGGCAATAATAGCGGGAATTTTAGTCACTTTAACCATAATACGTTATCGAAAAACGGAATTTGATATTTTATTGGAGCAAAGTAATAATAAATCAAATATCAAGGAGGAAAGATAATAATGGAGCCAATATTAGAGATAAAAGATTTATCGGTGTCATATGAGAATGTAATTGCTTTGGAGAATATCAATTTAAAGATATATAGAGGAGATTATGTTGGAATTTTTGGCCCAAATGGTTCCGGCAAGACAACATTATTGAAGGCGATTTTAGGATTAATAAAACCAAATAAAGGTATTATAAAATTATTTAATTCCGATGATTTGAAGAAAATGCGGATTAAAATAGGCTATGTCCCTCAAAATCCTTCAGTTAAAAGAAATTTTCCTGCATCAGTTATAGAAGTTGTAGAAATGG
>CAZVTX010000099.1:0-10627 GCA_964629395.1 uncultured archaeon | reverse complement strand
TGCTTCCGGGATCGGTCGGACTCAATGTCCAAGTTTGACCAAATTTTTAGTAAGCCTAAAAGAAAATTAAAATGAAATTAAATTTTGCTTTCTTGTCATAATTTATTTTTTTAAAGATTTTAAATTTAATTTAATTTAAGAAATTATGTTATATTGCAGTAATTGTGATGAGGAGGTCATTATCTTCGGAATTAGCTATGGTGCCATTGCTGAAGATGATTTAAATAATTTAAGTAAAAAATTTGAAAATGAAGGAAAATTAATCCTTTTAATCCGCCTCCATTTAGTCCTTATTATTATCCAAAATGTTTTATGAAATTAGAAATGAGGAAATGATTTTTCATCAAAATATCCTTTTTTTCTTATACTTATTATCTTTTTTGCTTTTTTCATAAAAACTTTTTCCAATTCCAAAATATACTAAAATGGCTGCAGGAAATATTAATAATGATAAAAAACTCCAAATTATTCTAAAAAGGGAATTTTGCCAGGTTATATATAAAAAGCCTCCAAGAGTTAAAAGAGAACTAATTATTATACCAATATAATGTAGAAACCATTTCTTTTTAAGGGATTTCAGTTTAATCGTAAAATATATTTTTAAGGAAAGAAGATACATCGGAACTAATAAAGTTCCAATAAGAAAAATATAAATTATAAATAGAAAAGACCAAGACCAAATGGGCCTCCAATTTGTTGATTCATTGATAATAAATCCATCGGGAATTAAAATTATAATTAAAATTGCTGTTGAATAAATTAATAAAGTCAAAAGTACTAATTTCTTATTCATTTTAAGAGGATATAACATAAACAGGTCAAAAATTAATAGAAATACATAGCTAAATAATACAAAAAATAATCCTATAAGATATAAGATATTAACTAAATGTTTTATTTTTAAAAAAAACAGAATATCATTTATTATAAAAGTAATAATATAACATATATAAAAGCCGCTAAGTGCAAAAGAAGTAGGATCTTTTCTACGTGTAAATATTTTAATCAGAATGTAAATAGAGAAAACAATTACGAATGTCTGAATGATAAAAATTAAGAATATGCGTGTACCATCATTATTTTCCCAAATCATTATTAATTATCCGAATATTATTTGTTTTGAATAGGATTGAATAAAAAATAAATGAATTGAATTGAAGGATTAAGTTCTTATATCCTATTATAGTTTATAAATATTATTTACTAATAATGATTAAAAAATTAAATTTAGAAATTAAATTATAAAAACATTGTATTTGAAAATGAATAATATAAAATTTCAAATAAACAATAATCCTGATATTATTTTAAAAAATCTTCATTACGGAATTTCTATTCCTGTTTTAAAGGAATTTGAAAAATATATCTTGAAGGATATACAATCTGCCAATGCAAGATCAATAATTCTTCTTGATGGAGACGAGATTTTGGGTCATTCATTAATATTTTATCAAAATAATATCTGTTATTTCGGATTTTTCAAAGTTAATAATGATGATGCTGAATTAATTGAAATTCTAATGAATAAAATAATTTCTGAAGCAAAAGAATTGAATATGAAACAGATTTTAGGCCCAATTAATATTCCAACAATTATTTTTGGCTGGGGATTTATGAAGGAGGGTAGTAAAACAAGTCTTTCACTTGCTAAGCCCGTAAATCCGCCCATTTATCAAGAAATTTTCTATAAAAACGGATTTAATCTAAAAGTTGAACAATTAACATGGGAAGGGCGTTTAGTTCGGGTAAATCCGTACAAAAATCCCAGATATAATTTTGATGATTATGAGGTAATATTTCCTAATGATAGAGACCATTTAATGGAATTGAAAGATATCATGCTTGAATTACATGCAAAAAATCTGCCTCCTTCAGCAAGAATCACTCCAAATATCGAGAATTCTTTTGAAAATTATGCCGATTTCGTTTTAGAATTTGGAGATCTTTATATGTTTTATTTCACACGTTATAAACCTGCTGATAAAATAGTTGCATGTGGTACCGCAATGCCTAATATTTTTATAAAAGATAGAAATGGAAATGTAAAGGATTTAATTTTATATAGCTGGGTAGTCGAGTCTGAACATCGTAAAAAGGGTTTAATTACATTAATGTATTATGAAATGATGCTGAGAGCAAAAAAGGATAAATATCGAACAATATCAGGACCAATTGCAACCGATAATGCTGAAAATACAGGAGTGGCTCAATCACATGGATTAATTACAACACGTTCTCATTTAATTTTGGAATTAAAATTATAAATTTAAACCTTGAAAATTCTTACTAATTCTTCTCCTTCAGGAACTAATTTGAGATTATTGTCCAATTTTCCTTTAAATAAGTTAAATACCACGGCATCTTCAAATATATTATTATTCTCATCATAAAACCAACTGGGAACGTAACCACGTGGTTTAAAACCTTCAAGATAAAATATTTTTTGATGTTCTGGCTTATATGCAGATACAAAACACTCGCAATAACGAATATATTTTCTTTTCATTAATTCTTTTAACTCGTGTATGAACGCAACCAATTCTTCAAGACATTTAATTTTATATTCCATTTTCTCTATATTAAATAAATGACGGGTTAATAGAAATTTAAAGTAAGAGTCTGTATCCCGATTAAACATATTCACCCATTCATAGCCAAATTTGTTTGATTCTGATTTTATAATAATTTTTTTTCGTATATTTGAATATATTTCGGAATTTAGGTGAATAATAGGATTTTTAAATATTACAGGTCCTAAATTGTATCGACTTGTAGCATATAAAAAACAATCGCTTACTTGTGGAATTAATTTGGGTATTTCTTTTGAGCGAAAATCTTCAATTGCTTTTTTATTATATATAATATGTAGTAAATCAGATTCCACAGCATTTAGAAAAATGTCTTTATTCGGAAAAAATGCAATCGGTTTTATTCCGCATTTAACAACAATATATTGGGATTTTGAATGAGACGTCCGAGTTTCACCATACCAAATGTAAATCTTATCTTTAAAAGTATAGTAGATTGAAGAAACACTTACCATAGCACTTTTTAATAGGTCTATCTTTCCGTGAAATTTTTCTTTTAAAACTAACCCTCCAAAGTACCCCTTTCTTTTCTTAAAATTTAATTGCGCATTATAAAAACCTGCAATCTCATCTTTTACTTTAAATAAAATAAAATAATATCGATCATCTTTAATCATTTTTTCTATTTCATTTTTATCACAAAATTCTTTATAAGGATATGTACCTCTATAAACAGAATTTACTATATCAGCAATTTCTTCAGCATCATCAACTTTAGCCAATTGAATTGTTGGGATAACTTTAAATTTTTTACCTTCATTTTGAATTTCATTTTTTATAGAAAATCCTTCTTGAAACATGGAAAGAGGGCAATAATCAATATTTTTAATATAATCTTCAATATAAATACATGAATCTTCAGACATTTCATTATAAAGTTCTATATTTCCAAACATTTCTATCTCAACCTTATTTCATATGCCTTTTGGAGAAAATTTTTTTTTCCTCCTAAATTAAATATTAAAATATCCCTATAATATGAAAATAATACAAAAATAAAGAAAAAAAAATAAAGAGACAATTAAAATTCTGATTTATAATAAGCTTTTTATTTTGATTAGTTGATTATATATTAAATAAAAATGAAATACCAAAACTACAAATGGAATAAAAATGGTAGAATTAACCGCTGAAGAAAGATTTATTTTCGATAAATTAAAAGAGAATGGGGGTACGATTAATTATAAAGAACTTCAACAACTCTGCGAAGATGAATTTGAGGGTTTAAGACTTATTCTAAAGAAAATGAAAGAAAAAGGAATTGTTCATTATGAAGGAGTTATGGCGGCATTAAATTCTGATATAACCCTTATTAAAGATGTAGATCAACCTAAAGTAAAATAAAATTTAAAAAATTTTTTTAAATTATTATTCTGCAATTGTAATATTTTTTATTTTTTTAAGTTCATTTATTAAAAAATCTATACTAAAAGGTTTTTCTAAAAAACATACCGCTCCTAAATTTAAAACTTCTTCTTTTATAGACTTATCTGCACTGGCAAATATTATAAAGGGAGGATCACCTAATTGTAATATCTCTTTAAAAGTCTGAAGTCCGTCCTTTACGGGCATTCTGTGATCTAATATTATTATTTCTGGTTTCTCTGAAAAATTTTTATACATTTCCAAAGCTTCTGCACCATTATATGCATTTCCAATTATTTTAAATCCGAAATTAGTAAGAACCATTGTATACAATCTTTGTAATGAATTATCATCTTCTATGATGAAAACTCTAATTATTGCAACACCTTCAATATTTTTCTTTCAATTAGATAACCCGTAAAAAATTCTTTTGTTAATGTGTACTGAGTTAATAATTTTATAAATTCGCCCCTTCTGAAAGGAACTCTATCATATATAATATATACAATAATTTTAATTTATATTTGACTTTTTAGTAACTTATCATAATAATGTCATCTCATAATATTCTCAAAATTCTATTATTTTTTCATAAATTTTACTTAAACATATTAAGGTTTTACGATGATCTATTTAAATATTTGTAATAGGTGATAAGGATAAAATTTTCAAACTATACCATAATTTAATTATGATTTTTTATTTTGTTAGAAAAATGGTTATGTAATTTGCTTAAATTCCATATAGAGATGTAAATATTTATTAAAAAGTGCCCTACGCCCATATTTTTCACAAATTTTATTTGAAATATTTTTTATTTTTGGATTTTGATTTTTCTCTATAAAAATTTTCTTTTTTATATTATATCTTAATTTATCTCTAAGTATTGCTATAAATTGAGGCAATTCCTCTTTTTTTGGCTTATCTATTTCCTTCATTTTAGGTAATGGAATGTATTGAATAAATTCATCTGATTTACATATGATATTTAATTTATCTTTCAATCCGGGCAAATCAGTAACGATTACTTTGCAACCACATGCTAAAGATTCCAATAAAACTTTTGGAAAACCATCGTAAAAACTTGGTAATACAAACAAATCGCAATTTTTTAATAAAATTGCCAGATCTGACTGAGATAATTGTCCTAAAATCTCAACATTATTTTTATTTTTATTGACAAACCGTTCTATTTCTTCCTTTTCTGCTCCTGTTCCCGCACCTACTAAATATAATTTACATTTCCCATTAAATTCAAAACTTATATCTTTAAATGCCTCTAACAATTGAGGGACTCCTTTTGAAAAACATAATTTACCTACATAAACAATGTTATATTTATTTTTATCGAAGTTTTTAACGATATGATTTATATTTCCATCACAAAAGGAAATATTAAATAATTTTGAGTTAAATCCTTGTTCTACGATTTTAAATTTTGAATCATTTGAATTAATGTCGTATTGTTTTTTTATAACGTTTATCTGATGTTCATTTTGAACGGCAATTATATCAATATCTTTAATAGGTTTTATAATGTATTTCCTCAAATTTTTCGCTAATATCATTTGTCTTAAACCTGTATTATGACAAGTAGCTATCATCGGTAAATCCGGACATAGAACACGACTGAGTGCAGTAGTTAACCAAAGATGGTGTGCGTGTATAATATTTGGCTTAAATTTTTGGATTGCCTCTTTAATTTTATTAGCAAAGGCATTTAAATAAGATTCAAGCATATTTTTATTAAAATCTGAGAATTTAGTTGATTTATAGGGCATCTCATCGGACATTCCGGCAATATAAAAATCAAGATCAGGAGCACTATAGATAGATTTATCGTATTCCGGCTTAAAATAAACGCATAGATATCGATCTTTAGGAATAACATCTTCAAATGGAGGATCTGCATCTGCCGGCAATCCAAAAATAACAAATTGTTTAATATTTTTTAATTCGGTTTGCTCGATGAGATTTATGAGATAAACTCCCGAACCTGTAAAGTAAGGTCGTTGGCAATAAACTCTAAGGATTCTTAAATCTCCGTTAATAATTCTTTTTTTCCGAGATTTTAGTTCTGGACGATAATTTTTTAATAGTTCAGCTAAAGTCATAATAGAATTATAAATTTATGTATAATATAATTAAATCAATTTGAATTATTTACAAATCTAATTTAATTAACAAATTTTTTATTAAAAAATACTTTTTCAAAATTAAGATTATTATTTGTTTGATCAAACAAAAAAGGAGCTTTATTTCAATCTAATTTAATAATTTAAAGGTATTTTAATATGAGCGATAATGTGGAAAAATATATTAAAAGAAAAGTAAAAACAATTAGTTCTCGAATCGCTGATAAATTTGCTGAAGCGGGATTAGAAAAAATTAGAGCATGCATCAATTGTGGAACTTGTACTGGTGGATGTCCGAGTGGTCGAAGAACTGCATATAGAACACGCTCTGCAATAAGAAGAGCATTAATCGGTGATGAATCAGTATTACAAGATATTGATATTTGGTTTTGTACTACATGTTATTATTGTTATGAGCGCTGTCCTCGAAATATTCCAGTAACTGATATGATTATTAAACTTAGAAATATCGCTGTTGAGGAGGGATATATTTTAGATTCTCATTTTGCTCTTGCGAATAATATTTTCTATGAAACAGGACATGGTGTTCCCGCAAATGGAGAAGCAAATAAAAAATGGCGGGATCTCCGTGAATCTTATGGTTTACCCCCGCTTCCACCGACGGTTCATTCATATCCCGAAGCCGTAAAAGAAGTTCAAACATTATTAAAATCAGTAGGCTTTACAGAATTAATGGCAAAGGCTAAAAAATTAAAAGAAGAAAGAGCTAAAAAAGAAGAAAAAAAAGAGGAGGCATGAGTTATGAGTGAAGAATATAAATGGGAATATGGATTTTTTTTAGGATGTGTTATACCTAACAGATATCCTTTTATTGAAGCTTCAATAAGAAGTGTATTCGATTTTCTCGGAGCTAAATTAGTTGATTTACCTGGTGCATCATGTTGTCCTGCACCTGGAGTCTTTAGGGCTTTTCACATTCCTTCATGGTTAGTTATTGCTGCCCGTAATATTTCTATTTCAGAAGAGTTAGGTGTCAATCCGTTGACAGGTTGCAATGGTTGTTATGGGACCTTAAGGGATGCGTGGTATGAATTAGAACATGAACCTGAATTAAAAAAAGAAGTTAATAAACATTTAGCTAAAATTGGCAGAACCTATAAAGGAAATCTTGAACCTAAGCATATTGTTCAAGCATTTTATCTTGATATGGGATTGGATTATTTGAAAGATTATATAAGATATACTTTTTCTGATCTTAAAGTTGCAGTTCATTATGGTTGTCATATATTGAAACCAAGTGATAAAAGACCCTGGGGAGGTCAATATGAAGATCCTACATTTTTAGATGAAATTGTAGAGCTTACTGGAGCTAAAAGCATTGATTATAAAGATAAATATATGTGCTGTGGAGCAGGAGGTGCTGTGAGATCTGCTATAAAAGAAGTTGCTGCGGATTTTACAAGAGAAAAATTAGTGAATATTAGGGATGCAGGAGCAGATATTATTATAGATGTTTGCCCTTTCTGTCATCTACAATTAGACTTGGGTCAAATGGAAGTAAATGGAATATATAAGGATATAATAGGAGAACCTTTCAAGATTCCGGTAATTTATCTCACTCAATTACTAGGATTATCTTTTGGAATGGATCCTAACCAATTAGGCTTGGTTAAAAATCATAATTTAACGGGCGTTCCGCCATTTATCTCAATTGATCCATTCTTAGAAATTGTAAAAGAACAATTAATATAGGAGGATTAAAAAAATGACAGAATCAAAACCAAAAGAAATTGTAGTTACGGGTAAGGAAGAGCCAAGAATTGGCGTATTTATCTGTCACTGTGGAATAAATATTGCTGGAGTAATTCCAGTTGATAAATTGGTGGAATATGCAAAAACCTTACCAAATGTAGTTTATGCTACCGATTATAAATTTATGTGTTCTGATAACGGACAACAACTTTTGAAGGAAAAAATAGAGGATGGGACTATAAATAGGGTTGTAGTTGCTGCTTGTAGTCCTCGAATGCATGAACCTACTTTTAGATTAGCATGTGAAGAAGCCGGACTAAATAAATTCCTATTTGAGCAAGCAAATATTCGCGAACATGCAGCATGGGTTAATATGCGAGACCCAGAAGGTGCATTTGAAATTGCTAAAGATCATGTTAGAATGGCCGTTGCAAAAGCAAGAAATTTACTTCCATTAAGTGTGCAAAAAGTCCCTGTAGAACCTGCATGCCTTATTATTGGTGCGGGTATCGCAGGAATGAATGCTGCTTTAGACTTAGCCCAAGACGGCTATAAAGTCTATTTAGTAGAGCGATCTCCAACAATCGGCGGACATATGGCTCAACTTGATAAAACATTCCCAACAATGGATTGTAGTGCTTGTATTTTAACACCTCGGATGGTTGATGTGGCTCGGGAAAAGAACATTGAATTATTAGCATATTCCGAAGTTGTGGATGTACAAGGTTATGTAGGAAATTTTGAAGTTACCATTATGAAAAAACCGCATTATGTAGATCAAGAAAAATGTACTGGCTGTGGTTCATGTGCAGAAGCTTGCCCCGTTATTTGTGGAAATGAATATGATTTAGGAATGGCTACGAGAAAAGCGATATATATTCCTTTCCCTCAAGCAGTCCCGGGAAAATATACTATTGATATGGATAAATGTATCAAATGCGGAATTTGTGCAAGTCCTGAAATTTGCGAACCTGGGGCAATTAATTATGATGATAAACCCGAATATATTACGGTAAAAGTTGGGACAATTATAGTAGCAACTGGATGGGATTTATATGATCCTACTGAATTAAGACAATATGGCTATGGGCAATATCCAAATGTAATTACAGGTCTTCAAATGGAGCGATTATTAAGCTCTACTGGACCACTCGCAGGAAAACCTGCCCGACCTTCGGATTTGAAGGCGCCTCATAGCGTAGCATTCTTACAATGTGTTGGAAGCCGAAATTTCAGAGAAGGAGGTCATACATATTGTTCGCGCGTTTGTTGTATGTATGCTACAAAACAAGCTAGACAATATAAAGAAAAACATCCTGAGGCTGATATTTATATATTTTATATGGATATAAGAGCTTTTGGTAAAGGGTATGAAGAATTCTATGAATCTGCTGCAAGAGAATATGGGATTCAGTATGTTCGAGGTCGAATAGCCGAAGTAAGAGAAGGCGAGAACCATAATATAATTATCAGAGCTGAAGATACACTATTACAAAATCCAATAGAGTTAGAAGTAGAACTTTTTGTATTATCTTGTGGTTTAGAAGCACGTAAAGATGCAGATCAAATTGCCTCATTATTAAGTATTCAGCGATCTGCAGATGGATTCTTTATGGAGGCACATCCTAAACTGAGACCTGTTGATACGCTTACTGATGGAATATTCATTGCAGGTGTGGCACAAGGTCCTAAAGATATTCCTGATACTGTCTCACAAGCTAAAGGAGCTGCTTCAAGTGCTGCTGCTTTAATGGCAAAAGGGGAAGTTGAGATTGAGCCTTATTACTCCGTAGTTCTTGATCATGTATGTTCTGGATGTAAAACTTGCCAGAGTTTATGTCCGTTCGGTGCAATTGATTTTGATGTATTTCGCAATGTTGCGGTGGTAAATCCCGCATTATGCAAGGGATGCGGTACATGTGTAGCTGCATGTCCTTCGGGTGCTATGGTTCAGAATCATTTCACGAATGTTCAAATTAACGCAATTTTAAAAGAAGTTATTGAATAAATACTCATTATTTTTTTACATTCTTATTTTTAATAAAAATTATAAGCAATAATTAAGATCTCTTTTAGATTATCAATTATTATTTATTCTCTTTCAATTTCAAAAAAAAAAATATATTTTAAAATAATAAAGAAAATCATATTATAATATTAAATAAATTTTTTTAAAGTATATTCAAGAAAATAAAATAATTTAAATTTTTAATCAAAATTGGGAGAAATTAAAATGGCATTAGAAACTTTATACATAATTGAAGGTATTTTTAGTTTGGCATTTGTTATCGTTTCTTTTATCATAGGATTAAAAATTATATCTCGATATTTTCTTCATAAACAAAAATTACTAATTTACGTCGGGATATCTATAATCGTTATAAGCGAAACATGGTGGCCCTCATCGATTTCCATGTTGGTCGGATTAATAAATGGAGTAGGAATAAATCCACAATTATATATCCTGTTAGGTGTTGTATTAATCCCGATTGTTATTCTTTTTTGGCTCGCTGCTTTTACGGAAATGCTCTATAAAGACAAGAAAAAATTAATTTTATTGATTTTTCTCATAGAGGGAATAATTTTTGAGATTTATTTTCTTTCTACACTATTTACTGATCCCTCTCTCTTAGGTGAAATGCAAAGTCCCGTTAATATGAAATATAAAGGAGTGGTAATCGTATATTTATTGGTGCATTTAATAATTATGTTAATTACCGGCGTTATATTTGGCTTAGAATCACTAAAATCTGAAAATAAAGAAATAAAATTAAAGGGAAAACCTCTCTGCGAATTAAAATTCGCATCAGACAATTAAACTTTTTT
>CAZVTX010000098.1:0-10660 GCA_964629395.1 uncultured archaeon | reverse complement strand
ATTTTTTCCTAAAGGAAGGGAAATCATCACTTTCATATACCCATGGAACAGATTCCCATCTTGCACCGGCAGGAAGTTGAGGAACATCATTTGGATCGATATCAACTAGTTTTGTAGTCTCATCCTCGGGTGCATAGACATCTGCATTAAAAAGTTGAATAATAAATTCAGAAGTATTTTCAAACACCAATTTACAATCCCAAACACCAGGCTCTTCATCCCGTTCAATAGTATCTACATAGAATCTGTTTCTCGTATATGCATCAAATTTTTCAATAGCTAAACCTCCTGCAAAAGAGGATTTTGCCTCATAAGAGACTTCAATTAATCCTGTTTTTCGGGATTCAATTGAATCGGCAAAAATATCCATTGTAAACTTTAGCATAACAATTTGTTCGGGCTCCAATTCGTCAATTGTCCAAATAATCTGGTTTCCTTCAATTTCCGCTTTCCCAATTGTATTACTAATAATATTGGGATTAGTAAATTCATCCGGAATTGTTTTTACTACCTTAACATTCGTTATTGGTTTCTCAAAAAGACTTTTCATTGCGATAGCAAAATATACTGTTGTTTCTTTCTCAATTGATATCGCAAATGATTCCAAACTATATTGTTCAGCCTCAATACCACCATCCTCTTCAAAATTTTCATCACTATCCTCTTCTTCAATGTTTTCTTCAGCGTCCTCAGAATCTTCACTTTCCTCCTCTTCAATCTCTTCAATCTCATCTTCCTCTTCTGAGGCAGTAGATGCTTCAGTTATTTCTGGTTGGCTCTCCTTTTCTTTTAAACAGTCTAAATCTTTTTCTATATCGGTAATATTGAGAATGGAATCAGCATCAGGTAAAGTATTAATATATTCCTTAATAAGGAGTAGATTCTTTGCTTCTCCTGTGATCTGGAATTCTTGTTCATATATTCGATCCTCATCTGTAATTCCTAATTCACGAATACTAATTTCACTTGATTCAAGATTAGTTAACTCTGTTCCTGTTAGCGAAATATCAATATCCCATAATCTATCTTTATTACTAGGATTTTCAACCTCTAATTTTCCGTTAAAACTTATTGTTTTCACATCTCCATTATGATCTTGCTCAACTCCCACTTGTTCAACAATCTTTACCAGTGCTAAGAGCCCATCAGTATGTCCATCTTTTAAAATTATTACTCCTTCCTTTTTACCTGTATCTTCATCATAAGTTTCGATGCCAACCGTAGATTTATCTTTATCTTCTAATACTACTCTTCCTTCGTCCATATCGGTTCCTAGCATGGCTTCTGCTTCTTTCTCTTCCTCTGCATCTTCGGCATCCCATCCTAATTCCTCATCTTTCTTTTTCTTTTTCTCTTTTTTCCTTGCCATTTTTCTTACCTTTTAATTCTTTTAAAAAAAAAATAGTTCTTAAATTGGATATTAAAAACTATTTGTAATTTCTTACCTTTCACTTCTTTTTAATAAAAAAAATAGTTATTAATTGGATATTAAAAACTATTTGTAACAAAACCTAAATAACAACCATTATTAAAAAATATTTTTTATTTATTTTATTAGTATTATTATATCGTTTACATTGCAACCCGTTGAGCCGGTAATTATTTCACTTTTAACTAATTTAAAAAAAGTATTTGAATCATTATTTTCTAAAAATCCCTCAGTGTTAATATTTCCATTTTTGACAATTTCAATTACTTTTTTATCTACTAATGCACCCATCGCATGACTGTTCCCTTCGATTCCATCCAAATTTGCACCAATAATCAAGGGTATATCTTCATCCTTCTTTTTTTTAATTGAATCAGTAAATGATAATAACATTTCTTGATTTCTGCCTCCGATTCCCTTTCCTTTAATAGTTACTGTTAACTCTCCAGTTCCGATGAGGGCATAATTTTCGATAGAATTAAATTTTCTTTTTAACTCTAATTTATATTTATCAATTAAATGGGGTAAATTTTTACCAAAATCTTTTGCTTCTCCCGATATTTTATTTGAAAGATATATTGAATGATATCCTTGTTTTTCCAAATAATGTAATACGGCATTTGCAGCATCCGAAGCGCTACCAATAATGAAATTATATACTTTCTTAAAGCAATTATCTTTTGGCTTAGGGTTTTCTTCAATTTCGCCCGCACACCCTTTATTAATTAAATCTTTTACATTTTTAGGAATTTTATTCAATAGATTATATTTTTCTAAAATATTTCGGGCATCTTTATAAGTTGTTAAATCGGGAACCGTTGGCCCGGAAGCGATGGTATCTAAAGTATCTCCTATGACATCGGAAATAATCAATGAGACCATAAGTGCATTTCCATTTTTATTATTAATTTTCGCCAAATTTCCGCCCTTTATAGAAGATAAATGTTTTCTTATAGTATTTATTTCATGAATATTTGCCCCGCACTCTAAAAGTAAAGAATTTACATTCTGCAAATCTTTTAAGGTTATTCCATTTTTAGGTAATTCCATTAAAGCGGAACCTCCTCCTGAAATTAAGCAAAATATTAAGTCATTAGGAGAAGCTTTTTTAATTATATCAACCATTTTTTCGGTTCCTTTTACACCATTTTCATCAGGAATCGGGTGTGATGCGAAATTTATAATTATTTTATTTGAATATTGTTCCTGATTTAGTTTTAATCCTTTTTGAGCATTGATAATTCCTTCATAGGGGATATTTATTTTTTGTAATATATTATGCTCTAAAGCGATAGCCATTTCTGCAGTCGCTTTTCCCGCCCCAATAATATATATTTTATCAATTTTTTTAAGATTAAATTTAGTTTGCTGAATGATTATATTATTTTTACTAAGCATTACGTTTTTTTCTAATAATTTACTTGGTTTAACGGCTTTTATTGCTTTTTCTAAAGCGATCAATGCGATTTTTCGCTTTTCATATATATCTTCTTTAAGATCATCGGATAATAAATCTCTATAATTTTTTATATACATAAAAGGGATATTATCGCTCATTTTCATGGCTATAGAATTCTAAATAGATCGATTAAACTTAATATTAATTTAATATTTTTCAATACATCGGAATAAAATCATTTAAAATATAAAATAATGTTGATGATAAGATGAGCGAAATATATGATCTTGCTGTAATTGGAGCGGGTCCAGGAGGCTATCACGCTGCGATTAGGGCTGCCCAATATGGTGCTAAAGTTGCTTTAATTGAAAAAAAAAATTTAGGCGGGACATGTTTAAATTGGGGTTGTATTCCGACAAAAGCACTTTATGCCTCTGCACATTTAATTGAACTAATAAAAGAAGCAGATAAATTTGGAGTAGAAGTAAAAGATTATAAACCTAATTTTGCTAAGGCTGTAGAAGAAAAAAACAGAATTGTAAAAGAGTTAGTAGAAGGAATTGCTGCCTTAGAAAAAAGCTGGAAGAATGATGTTTATTGGGGTCAAGGAAAATTAATCGGGGGAAATGCTAATGATGGTTTTGAAATCAAAATTGAAGGTGAAGAATCAAAAACAATTAAGGCTAAACGCGTTATAATTGCGACAGGATCAAAACCTGCATTAATTCCTGCTTTTAATATTGATCATGAGCGAATATTAACAAGTGATGATATCTTAGCTCCGGATTTCAAGACCGTTCCCGAAAAATTGTTAATTATCGGTGCAGGTGTAATCGGTTGTGAATTTGCCAATATTTTCTCTACATTTGGTTCTAAAGTGATTATGTTAGAATATCTTCCTACTCCTCTTGCAACCGAAGAACCAATGATAGTAAAACAGATTGTTAAAAAGCTCGAATCAAAAGGAGTTGAAATTTATACATCTCAAAATGTATTATCTGTTGAGAATACGGGTTCTGGTGTGAAAGCAACTACTTGTGATGCTTCCGTACCGAGAGATCAGACCGATTCCGCGGAAAAGCGCACTTTTGAAGCTGATTTATGCTTAGTATCAATAGGACGAGCAAAGAATTCTGCGGATTTAGGCTTAGAAGAATTAGGCATCGAGACGGAGCGGGGTGCCATAAAAATTGACCAGAAAACATGTGAGACTAATGTTAAAGGTATTTTTGCAATTGGAGATGTGGCACTTTCAGGGGCTCCTATGTTAGCTCATGTTGCCTCACATATGGGAAATGTTGCAGTAGCAAATGCTCTTGCAAGCCTTGGAGGCTTTCCCGTAAAGGAGACAACAACCGATTATAGCGTAGTTCCCGCTACTATTTTTACATCACCAAATATTGGCTCAGTTGGCTTAAGGAGAAAGCAAGCAAAGGAACAGGGAATTGATGTATTAATGGGACAATTTCCCTTTGCATCTTTAGGAAAAGCCAAATGTATGCGGGAAGATGAAGGATTTATTATGATATTAGCTGATAAGAATACACATAAAATCGTTGGAGCTTCTTGTATTGGAGCTGAAGCACCCGAATTAATTGCTGAGATTGCTTTAGCAATGAAACACGGCCTCACCGTACATGATATTGCAGAAACTATACATTCTCATCCTACAATCTCTGAAATGGTACTTGAGGGTGCAGAATCCGTAGTTGGAATGGCGATTCATAAAAAAGGCAGACCAATTTTGCATTAAATCAACAAATTTTCTCAATTTTTTTTCTAATATTTTAATCTTAATTTGCTAAAATTTCAAATGCTTAATTTTAAAAAGCGAAAATCATAAAAATTCTCTAACTAATTTTTATATGTATTTTTAGCCAAAACCTATTAATGTTTTATTAAAAGAGAATATGAATTATTAAAATAAATGAAGAATGAGTAAAATTGAAACTTTCAGAATTATTTGAAGATTCTCCGGGTAAAGAAGTTCTTATCTCAGGTAATGAGGCATTTGCACGGGGTATATTTGAATCTGGAGTAGGTTTTGCATCAAATTATCCGGGAACACCTTTAAGTGAAGTTGGAGATTATCTTAATTATCTTTCAGAAATAAAAGAGGATTTCACATTCGACTATTCTATTAATGAAAAGGTGGCGCTTGAATCTGCAATTGGAGCAAGTTGGGCGGGTATTCGCGCTATCTCAATCTTTAAACATTTAGGTCTTAATGTATGTGCAGATCCGCTCCATACCTTTCCTTATGCGGGAGTGAATAGTGGTATGCTTATTTTATGCGGAGGAGATCCCGCTATTTTATCTTCTACTAATGCTCAAGATAATAGATTATATTCAATGCATACTAAAATTCCAATATTAGAACCGGGTACTGTTCAAGAGTGCAAGGATTATATTAAAGAAGGAATTAGATTATCGGAAATTTATAAAATTCCCGTTTATATTCATGTTAACACCAGATTATGCCATAGTTATGGCAAGGTTATTTTTGGCGAAATTACCTCCAGAAAAAATGTTGGTGAATTCATAAAAAATGCGGATAGATTTGTTAATACTCGTGGGAGAGCTATGAAAAATCAAAAAAACTTTTTTAAAAAAGTTGCAAACTTAGCAAAGAACAAGAAATTTTTTCATATATTTAATATGGAAAAGGTTATTGAAAAAAATGATGATATAGATAATATTGGAATCTTAACCAGCGGAATATGTTATAGTTATATTATTCAGGCTTGCAGAAAACTCGGAATTAATCCTCCTATTTTAAAATTAGGTTTAATATTTCCGATAAATAGGGAAGAAATCTGTAATTTTGCCAATAAATATGATTTAAAAAAATTATTAATTGTAGAAGAGTTAGAACCATTTTTAGAGATTTTCTCTAAAAGAGTTTTTTGTAATTTTTGTGATGCTAAGCGAGAATTGGAGATTCATGGAAAAGATTTTTTGCCTAACACAGGAGAATTAAACACCGATATTGTAATGCAATTTTTTGAAAAGCATTTTGAATTAAAAGATCGACATTTCTTAGAAGAAATAAGAGAAAAAGAACAGATATTACGCGAAATACTTCCAACATTACCGCCTAGAGAGCCTACCTTCTGTCCTGGTTGCCCTTATAGGCCTGTTTTTTATTCTTTAAAGAAAATCTCAAAAGAATTAAAAAAAGAAAAAGGTTTAGAGTTGATATATGGCGGTGATATCGGTTGCTATACTCTCAGTGAGGCTTATCCCTATGAATTAATTGATTGGGTGATTTGTATGGGTGCTGGAATTGGGATTAGTGATGGTATGGCTCTAACAACAAATCCAAAGAAGCAAAAATTAATTGCTTATGTTGGCGATTCAACTTTATATCATACCGGACTTCAACCGCTTTTGAACGCAATCAAAAATAATATTGATTTAACTATAATAATTTTTAATAATTATTGGACGGCTATGACGGGCCATCAGGAATTTATTGCAACCCCTGATAATCTTATTGATAGAGCCGGAACAAAATCAAAGACAGAGCAACGTAAAGTTGATCTAATTCAAATGCTTAAAAGTTTTAATATACAAAATCTAACAATTACCGGCGCTTATAATGTAGAAAAATTAAAGAGAATATTCAAAACAGAGATTTTAAAAACCGGTGTAAAGGTTATTGTTATTAATGAAGAATGTGCTTTAGAAAAGAATAGACGTCTAAAAAGAAAGCAAAAAAAGGCCCACCGTAAAAAAGAATCTGAAATCTTTTATTTTATAACAGATTCATGTGTAAAATGTAATGAATGTATAGAAATTTTAGGATGTCCTGCAATTAGTGCTAAAATCATAGGAAAATCCGACCCCGGAAAAGAAATAAAAAAAGAAGATCTTATCTATTATATCGACGAGAATATGTGTTTATCAAAAATATGCCCGGGAGTTTGTAAATCTATATGTCCTAATAATTGTATTAGAAAAACAATTTTAAATCCGGATTTAGAAGAAAAAAATTAAGGTGAATTATTATCGCAGATATCTATAATATATTAATTGCCGGAGTAGGAGGGCAGGGTGTAGTTCGATTAGGTTCTATTCTAAGAGAATATGGAATGAGAGTGCCTTTTATTAAAAATGTAGTAGGGACAGAGACAAGAGGTGTCAGCCAAAGGGAAGGTTCGGTTACGGCCACTGCGAGATATTTAATTGATAGTCGAATTTATTCATTAGATCAAGGCTATGAAATTGAAGATTTAATATCTCCTTTAATCCCTATGAACGATGCACATTTAGTGTTGGGATTAGAACCTCTTGAGACAATTAGAAATTTACGGTATATTTCCGAGCAAACGGTTGTTATTCTAAACACTAATATATATTATCCGAGAGATGTTTTAATTGGCTCAAAACGTAAATTAAAATATCCATCACTTGCGGAGATAATTGATTTATTAGATCAATTTGCACGTCGAGTGGTGGCAATGAATTTCACCCAATTATCTAATGAAAAGTTTTATCGCTCAATTTTAGCCAATACAATCCTTTTAGGTGTTGCTGTAAAAGAATTTAAAGATATTTTTAATAAGAATGTTATGGTAGATTTGTTGAGAGAATTTTTTCCCCATTCAAAAGAAAATATTAAAGCATTTGAATTAGGTTATTATCTGGTAGATACTTATTAACAGACAACTATTTACTAATATAATGCACTTTAAAAGAATTTAATTTTCCGTTTTTTACAATAATTTCCCTATATGCACCAACAAGATTGGGATTCTGAAAACCTCCTAAGCCTAATGCAGGAGTTTGGACAACGAAAGGACCTAATTTTTCGATATCTCTTGGATCATTAAGAAATGTAGAATATATATCATAATAAACTGCAGCGGGGTTCTCTACCTTTTTTAAACTAAATGGAGGTGCTTCAAAAAATTTTGATGTTTTATCTTTAGGATCTGCTAATCTAAATTCCTTTAATTCATGGGTATGCCCTGCTAATGTTAATACACAATAATCTTTACAAAAAGTAATTAATCGTTCCCAATTTGAACTGACAGTTCCGAATTTAATATTAAACTTATCATCAATACGTTTTTTAGGGTTGGGCTTTTTTATTTTTCCGGTTAAAAATTCTCTAAAATCATCAATCTTAGTTTTTATTTCTTTTCCAAACTTATTCTCTATTCTCTTAAATATACTTCTCTTTTTCTTTGGGTTTATAGGAGGTCCATGTAAAAATAAAAAAACATTATCGCTCTTATCAATTTTATAATTAATTAAATTTTCAAGATATTTTATTTGGCGTTGCGTAAGGCCTGTTAACGATGGATGTCCCGAAAGTAAATCCATAACATTTTTCCATGAATCTGAACCTGAATTAAGAAATATAAATAAATTATTTCCCAATTTTACAGAATAATCTAATGAAGGATTAATTTCCAACATATAACCTCTTAAAGAGAGATTAGATTTGGTAATTGCTGATGGCGGGAATGCTAATAATTTATCATTTAAAGCAGCTGCTTCTTCCAGTCTTAATCCAATTTTTCGATACATACCTCCCCAACGGATATCATAATGATATGGACGATAATCATGATTTCCGGGTAAAGTAAATATCGGACATAATAATTCCTCTCCCCTAATTACACCCCTTCTTTTTTTCTGAGGTAAATTTAAAACTATTTCTTTGAAAATTTTCCAATTACTATGTTCAAAATCAAATGAATATAATTTTCTTAATTCTTTAGGCAATCTGCTAATTACCGTAAAATCCACTAAATCTCCCGTTAAAACGATAAAATCTAATTCATTTGTGAGAACTTTTTTATTTATTATTTTGATAAATCTGCGAAATTGATTATTAGGATTAATTAATCGCTTTTTTAATGGTTTTCTCTCAAAATCATCATATTTTTTATGCTTTTTAAAAATCTTCTTTGAATCTTTTTTTATTTTTAGTGCAATTTGATCAACCTTTAAATCCCTTACCGTTTTTAACCAATTTTTTATTAAAGAATAAATACGATCATTACGTTCCGCCAAATGCAAATCTGTTGCATGAATAATCTTATAATCTTTCCAATCTTGTTTGGATATAACGAGACTATGACTATTTATCCGTTTTGACCCATCTTTTTGTTCAACGATTATATCAAACATTACAAAATTTCTCTTTTTTAAAAATTCAATAACCTCATCAGATAATTTGAATTTAATTTCTACAACGAAAAAGTTGTAAAGCCCGTTAAAAACATCATTTTTAATAAGATAATCTTGAGGGGCAATATATTCATTCTCTATATATTTTAAATTAGAAATTGATATTGTTGATGTTGAACTTACATTTAAAATTTCAATATAAATAGGATCCCCTCTAAAAGCCTTAGGTTTTAAATTTTTAAGTTTTTCTTCGATAGTTTGATCTAATTTTGTAGAATAAAAATCGGCAGTATGCCTTATTTTAGAGGGTATCTTTTCATTTTCCGATTTTTTATGTTTTTTAGAAGGCCTCCTTTTTTTCTTTTCTTTCTTAAAACGCTTTTTCTTTTCACTCTTATCTCGAAAACCTTTTTTTCTTTTTATCTTAAAAAAAACCCCTTTTTTTCTAATTTCCCCCTCTTTTTTCTTTTTTTCTAATATTTGTTTAAGTTTCCATTTATATTCTAAAATTGGTATAAGGACTAATTTGTAATTTAGTATTTTTTTTATTTGTTCTTCTGAATTAACATTAGAAACAAATAATAGATTTGTTTTAAAATAAAGTGTATCTAAATCTTTATCAATCTGTAAAAATAACGGATGTCCGAGATTTGGATTTACCAGAAAAACTTTTTCCCTTAAAATCGTATTCAATTTTACTTGACCTAGTATCTTTTTTAAATTTCCATTTTCCTATAATAATCAAAAAATTACGATTTAATAAAAGTTAACTTATAATAAAATTAAAATAGTAGTTTTTTGGCGAAATTGATTTAATTCATAATACAGAGTTTTTATATTGTTAATCTATGCAGTTATTTAATTTTAAGATTCTAATTTTTTATCCGATTTATTCGGAATTATCTGCAAGATTAACAAATATCACATTATCACCGCGAACAACAATTGATCCGAGTTGTTCGTGTTCCTCACGAATATTTCCTTCCTCGTCTTGATATTCAAAAATTTGTGAGGTATCCGTGAGGAATAAGTTTAAATGCTCATCAAAGCCTTCTAGGCGTCCTCTAAACAGGCGATTCCTCTTTACCTTTATTAAAATTATCTTATTAATTGAATCGCGTAGATAATCTATCGGTCTTTTTCTTGATCGTTCCATCTTAAAAAAACACTAATTATAAAAATAATTTACATTAAATATTATCAATAAAAAAATAATCAAAAGCAATAAAAACCTTTTGATTTATTTATTAATTAGTATTAAAAAACCTCACAAAAAATCATTAAATCCCGATGTCTGAAGTAAAAAAAAAGAAAACGGTAAAATGTTGTGTGATGAATTGTCAAAAGGAGATACCCATCAATGAAGCAATTGTAATCAAGGGAAAATATTTCTGCGGTATATGTGGGGTTGCATATTATCGAAGCGTTTTAAATTTTTAAATTATTATATGCTTTTAGTAAGAGATTTATTAGATTATATATTAAAAATAAATGTAAAATTGAGTAATTGTTTAATACTAAAGCCTCGTGGCCTAGTCTGGATAGGGCAGCGGCCTCCTAAGCCGAAGACCGGGGGTTCGAATCCCCCCGAGGCTGTTTTTCTTTTAATTCCGTGAATTTTTACGATTTTTCTCTTATTGACTAATTCCAATCAATTCTTCCAATTTTCAGAATTTAAAGAAGTAATT
>CAZVTX010000097.1:0-10754 GCA_964629395.1 uncultured archaeon | reverse complement strand
ATTAGCCCGACAATTAGAAAATCGTGTTATTACTAAAGGAGATATTCTTAGTTTTTATTCATTTAATCGACGGGTTGATTTAGTTGTGGTGGATTATTCTCCAAAAGCAGAGGCAGTTCGCATACATTTAAAAACAAAAATAATTCTTTCCGAGAAAAGTCATAAAGAGCTTGAAGAATTGGAGCGCTCAAGGGTAACTTATGAAGACATTGGAGGTTTAGAGGAGGAAATTCAGAAAATACGTGAAATGATAGAATTACCAATCCGTCATCCGGAACTATTTAAGAGAATAGGTATTGAACCACCTAAAGGAGTTTTGCTTCACGGTCCCCCTGGTACCGGAAAAACATTATTAGCAAGAGCAGTTGCTTATGAGACTGATGCCCATTTTCTAACAATTAGCGGCCCCGAAATAATGAGTAAATTTTACGGACAAAGCGAGGAAAATTTAAGAAGAGTTTTCAATGAAGCTAAAGAACATTCTCCAGCTATTATATTTATCGACGAGTTAGATTCAATAGCCCCAAAAAGAGGTGAAATAACGGGAGAAGTAGAACGAAGAGTCGTAGCCCAATTATTATCATTAATGGATGGTTTAGAAGGACGTGGAGAAATTATAGTAATCGGTGCTACAAATAGAGTCAATGATATCGATCCGGCTTTAAGGAGGCCAGGAAGATTCGACAGGGAAATAGAGATTGGAGTTCCCGATACTGATGGAAGATATGAAATCTTATTAATTCATACAAGAGGAATGCCACTTCATAGTGATGTAGACCTTAGATTAATTGCAGAAAAAACCCATGGATTTGTGGGCGCCGATATTGAAGCGCTGGCAAAAGAAGCTGCGATGCATGCAATTAGAAAGATATTACCTAAAATTAATCTTGATAAACCTATACCGCAAGAAGTATTAAATAATATTCAGATAAAAATGGAAGATTTTCTTAGTGCTTTAAACAGTATTGAGCCCTCTGCATTGAGAGAAGTTCTCATTACTCAGCCAACTGAAACATGGGACGATGTTGGGGGCTTAGAAGATGCAAAACAGCAACTAAGAGAGATTATCGAATGGCCATTAAAATATCCAGAATTATATAAGCATCTAAAATCAAAACCGCCAAATGGGATTTTATTATATGGTCCTCCAGGCACAGGAAAAACACTTCTTGCAAAAGCTCTTGCTCATGAAAGTGAAGTTAATTTTATTTCTGTGAAGGGTCCCGAATTTTTATCAAAGTGGGTGGGAGAGAGTGAAAAAGCGGTAAGAGAAACTTTTAGAAAAGCAAGAGCAGCAGCGCCTTGCATTATATTCTTTGATGAAATTGATGCAATAGCCGGTATGAGGGGAAGATTTGCAAGCTCCCAGGTAACAGAGCAAGTGGTTTCGCAATTATTAACAGAAATGGATGGCTTAGAAGGACTTAAAGACGTCATTTTACTTGCTGCAACAAATCGTCCTGATATGCTAGATCCAGCACTACTCAGATCGGGACGTTTTGGTAGACATATCGAAATACCTATGCCAGATTTAAAAGCCAGAATAGAAATATTTAAGATTCATCTTAAGGGTAAACCATTAGCTAAAGATGTTGATATTAAGAAAATGGCAGAAGAATTAGAGGGCTATACCGGAGCCGATATTCAAGCCATATGTGAAGAAGCAACATTATTAACTATAAGAAAAGCGGTAAATGATCCAAATATAGATACAAAAGATGCAGAATCCGTTAAAAAAGTAGAGATCTCTAATGCAGAATTTCGGGCGGCTATGGATAAAGTTCTTAAAAGTGCCGATAGAGCCAAAAAGTCCTATGATATATATAAGAAACCAGCAGAAGATCTTTATAGATAATTTTTTTTATTAAAATAATTAAATTCTTAAAAGAGGGAAAAAATATGGTAGAAAGGGAAATTGAACAGAGTAATAATAATGAGCAATTGTTATCTTTAGATGATATATTAGAAATTTTAGGAAATTCGACCAGAAGAATAATATTAGCTAAATTAGCCAAAGTACCCCATTCTACCTCAGAATTGGCGGCATCTTTAGGAATCTCAAGACAGGCCGTTCATAGTCAATTAAAACAATTAGCAAAACAAGGAATAATTGAAGAAATTGAAACAGAAGATAAAAGTAGCATTAAATATCGCATAAAATCAAATTTATCAATCAGAATCGATATTAGTCCTGATTATTTTAATATATCCTATGAGATTTTTGAGGATGATTCTAATATTGAAGTATTAAATATAGAACAAATGTCCGAATGCACGGATTATCAAAAATTAAAAGACCCAAATGAACAAATCAGATATTTAGGAAGAAAAATTAGGGAAACAGAGCAAAAGTTATGCGAATTGGAGAAAGAGAGAAATGCATTATTGTTAAATAAAGAATGTTTTATTAAAGAAATTAAAAAAATAATGGACCGTCAGTATAGAGATAAATTATTAGAAGTTATAAAAGAAAGGCGAAATAAATTAAAACATATAAGAGAAAGCCTTAATTTGGGCGAAGAAATCTTTTTTACACTCTTTTTCAATCCTGAAAAGTATTTTAATCGGATTGATATTGATAATCTTTTAGAAGATTTATTCTTTTCTGATATGGATACCGAACTTCGGGCAAGAAGTAGAGTATCCGTTGAGCCTCTACTCCATGATTTGTCAAAATTTATTGATTTCCTTAGAAGAGAAAAGGATGACTGGTTTTTCGATATATAATTTTTTTCAATAAATAAAACTATTTTTCTTTGCATTCTTAATGTTAATTTGCAGGTTGAATGTCGATTTTTACTTGAATAAGCCATAGTGAGCTAATCTAAATATATATTTAAGATTTTCATCATTATTGTCTATTTTTATTTTTATTATAAATTATCTTAAATTTATTCTTATTGCGCTTAAGAATTAAATTTAATATTTTATTATCATTTTAAGGTCATACTTGATTTGATTTTAAGAAAAGTAGGTGAACATATTATCTCAGAAGATAAAGTGGAAACTGAAGCAGAAATTGAAAAAAATATTGAAATTAAGCCAGAAAGGTTTGTGCTTAGTTGGAGATTTAAAGATATTGATAAAAAACTAATCTATGACATTAAAAAATGTATTGGATGCAGTCTATGCAAATTAGTTTGCCCCGTTGATGCGATTGAACTCGGACCGATTCCCGAAATCGCTCAAGGTATTTTAGATGATTCTAATCCTAAAATTTTAATTGACCATGAAAAATGTTGTTATTGTATGCTCTGTGCGGTAGTTTGTCCTACCGATGCATTTCATGAGAACATTGAGCCTGAGGGAGAGATAGATCTTAAAGAATACCCCTCATTAGGCAAGTTTTTTAAGATTGATGAAGATAAGTGTATTAAAGATTTAAACAATGAGACATGCCGTCTTTGCCTAGAAGTTAGGGAACGAAATCATATAAAAGAATATTATGAAATAGAGAAAAATTGCCCTACAAAATGTTTCCATATTGATTCACCTATAGAGGGGTCAGTTAAATTAAAAAAAGGTATGTTATGGAAATGTGATCCTATGGGTTGCAAAGCTTGTATTAATATCTGCCCCGTAGAATCTTTTTTTGTTCCTAAAACGGCTGAAGAGATTTCCAAATTCGGAAAAATTGCTTGCAATGAAGATAAATGTTTTTATTGCGGTGCTTGTGAGAATTCATGCCCGGATAATTTAATAATTGTTGAAAGAAAAAATATCGATATTAAGGACCCCAAAAAAAAAGGAAATTATCCATGGATCGAAGGATGGGTTAATAATATTAAGAAAATACTAAAAGAACGATTAATAACCGGCAAAGAACCAATTAAAATCAATGTTATTGAAGAAGAAATTGAAAAAGTCGAAGAAAAAATTGCCGAAGAAATTCCGCAACTCTCGAAGGAAGATAAGAAAAAGCTTTCTGAACTTAATGAAAAAGTTAAACGATTATTAAGAAGTCCTAAAATAAGATATTGGATAAAAGATAAGAAAATCGATAAAATAGCAAAAGAAGTACAAAAAATTTTATAGAAAATCAAATATTTTCTAAAAGGATTAATTTCTTAATAATATAAGATAAATGGGAGGGGAGGGAATCCCGGAATGTTCCAAACGAACATTCTTTCGAACCCCCGGCCCCCAGGTCCCAAACCTGGGATCATACCAAGCTAGACCACCCTCCCATTTCACGGGAATTGCAAAAAGATTAGAATCGAAAACTATAATAAAAGCTTGGTTAATTTAAAGAAAGGAATCTTAATTATAAAATTTTTCCTTTTTGAATTAAAATTTCTTATAATTTATATAATTCTTTAAAAATTATTGATCTATAGAATTTTTAATTGATTTTCATGAGAAGGAAAATAATTTATCTAAAAAGGATCGGCGATTTAAATGAAGCTTTATTACTTAAATTGCAGAAAGATCTTTCCTGGTTTTTTAAAGATTTCGGATATTCCGTGAAAATTGAAAAAGAACCTCTTGAAATTCTTGAGAATGAATATGATTCAATGAGAAAACAATATGATGGAGGTAAAATATTGAAAAGACTAATAATTCATGCCGATTTAAAAAAGCATTTTCCTTTACTTGGAATAATTGCTTATGATATATATTCTAGGACGCTAAATTTCGTTTTTGGATTAGCGATAAATCCTATTCAATGTCGTTTATATCATCCAGGTGTAGCCCTCATTTCCGTTGCCCGTTTAATGGAATCATTTTATCTCAGAAAAGAGGATTTCGGACTTGAGAGTATAAGGATTTTTAAAGAGGCAATCCATGAATTAGGACATGCTTTTGGGCTGGATCATTGTAAAAATGAATGTGTAATGAGATTTTCAAATAGTTTAATGGATACTGATAAAAAACCTGCAAAATATTGCAACACATGTATCAAAAGAATCAATAATTTTCTTTCAATAATAGAAAGCGTGCGGTAATTCAATATTGATCTTTATGCCTTTCATAAAGTAATTCTGCAATTTTAATAATCTTTTTAGAATCTTTAACCAATTTTATCAAATCATTAGGAATATTTGAAAGGCCGAAGAAAGCACCTGCAAGACTTCCGCCAATAGCCCCTACTGTATCGCTATCTCCTCCCGCTGTCGATAATGTATATATACAATCTCTAAAAGAATGGAGATTTTTTAAAAAAATAAAAATTGCACATGCAACCGTGCTTAGGGCATATGGATGTACAAAAGCTTTTCCTAAGTATTCCTGTATAAAATACGGCGATTTAACACCTGCTTGAGAAAATTTAATTAAGCCCGCTTCGATAGAAATATGTAAATTTTTTCGGACTTTTTCCAAAATTTCTATAAATTCTTCCCAAATCTTATTATTTGAATTTCTTATAGGTTCTATTATAGTATAAAAGAATTCATCTACCGAAAAGTTTTTAGATGGGGATTTTTCTACGAGATATGACACCGCCCTTGCAATTACTATAGCCGCAGCACTTGCAGCAGGATGAGAATGAGTTATTCTACTTGAAATTTCGGCAGCACTTTTTAAAGTATCAGGATCTTTTCGATAAAAAAGACCGATGGGCGAGACTCTCATTGCGGTCCCATTTCCGCCCGAATTAGAGGCAGCTTCTTCCCAGGGAATTTTATAACGCAATTTTCTTATAGAAGATATACAACCATATCCCGCACCAATAGGTGGATCATCAAGCCATCTAATATATTCTCTAATTAATGTCTCTAATTTAAGGCCATAACCATCGATTAATGCTTGAGCGGTATGAAGTGTTAACTGCGTATCATCTGTATATGTTTTAAATAAAGATCTATGTTTTTTTATATAATCTTCAAAATTTTCAAATTTTGCCAATATCTCCTCCCTTAAAATGCCCTCAAATGGATGCCCTAATGTATCTCCAATTGCAACGCCTAAAATTGTGCCGATAAATTTTTCACGTAAGTTATACATAATTAATTTTATATTTAATTTTCTAAAAGAGATATTAATTCAAAGAAAGTTAATAGATATATATTTTTCTTCAAAATTAGGAAATTTAAATTGTTATCATTGGTTACTCCGCTTTAGGCAGTAAAATTATAAATTTACTTCCTTTTGTATAATCATCTTTAATTCTATTCTCGACCCATATTTCTCCCCTATAACCTTCAATTATTTTTTTCACGAGTGAAAGACCAATTCCCAATCCCTTTTTGGAAGAAGTTACAAGCTCACTCCTATTAAAGATATATTTCTTTAAATCATCTCTAATTCCGATACCATTATCATTAAATTCAACCTTAACATAGTCTTTTCCGTCTTTAAAGACTATTGATACGAAAATCTCTATATCAATTATTTCATTTACGTTATGTTTTATGGAATTTATTAAAAGGTTTTCAAAAACATCGTATAATAGTTCATTAGCATATACTTTAACCGATTTAAGATTGGAGTTAAGATTTATATTTATTGATTTAGTCGGGAAGGATTTTATTAGATTATCAATAGACGAGTTTAAATAATCAAAAATTTCAATTTTAATTATATTGAATGGTTCTCTTTCAAGTTCAGATAATTTTCTTATATTAGATACCAATCGAGCACCTCGGTTAATTTGTTCTTCGATTATTTCCATTAATTCTTCAATATCTTTTATTAAATCATCTTTATTTTCTTTTTGTTCCTTATAAATACGCATTAATTCCGTTGCTGATTTAATGTTTTGAAGAATGTTATTAATATCATGCGTAAAGATATCTTTGTAAAATTCTACCTTTTTATAAGCATCTTTATATTCATCCTTTTTTTCTTTAATTAAATTTTGACTATGTTCTCTTACATATATTACTAAAAAAATGAAAAAACCTAATGGAATCAAAATTTCAATATCATCCTCTATGGGGTCTAAAGCATCTGTAATATCACACCATTCTAAGAAATTACTAAGCCAAACAAAATTTATAATAGAAAATGTAATTAAAAGACAATATTTAAGAATAGGAGATAATGTTTCTTTATTTATTCTTAATAATAAAATAATCGCTATAAAAATAAAAATAAGAGCGAGTAATGATAAAATACAAATGAAAATCATCAAGATTCTTCACCTTTTCTAATTTTAATAATCCAGATCAGAATTCCAATTGAAAATAAGGTATTAAAAAAATGTTCTAAAAGATTAAAGATATCAGGATAGTAATAGTCCTCTAAAATAGTAAAGATTAAGGCAGTATATAAAAATACTAAGGATAACAAAAGAGTTTTAAAACTAATGATAGTCTTTAGGATTCCATAGTTCATAAAAATAAAAATAAATACTCCCGAGAGGATTATAAAACTAATTAATTCTGAATTTTCCATCAAGTATATATCACATTTATCTCATATTAAATTGAATAATAAACAGTTGTAAAAAATATTTAAATACATACTTTATTGTTAATAAAATTATATTGACTTTTTTCTTAATATAAATTTTTACTGAAATATATAAAGAACTTTTAATCATGTATACATATTTTAAAAAGAAATTTTAAGAAAAAGCGTTGCTTTATTTAAATATAGAAAAATAATCGAATATGATTAAATATGAGTAAAATTGGACCAAAGCAAGAAAAATACGATAAGATTTTATTAATGTATTCGGGTGGATTGGATACAAGTTGTATGATAAAATGGTTACAAGAAACTTATGATGCGGAGGTATATACTTTTACCGCAGATTTAGGTCAAGAGTTTGCAGATCCGAATAGATTTAAGGAAATTGAGGAAAAAGCATATAAGCTCGGTGCTAAAAAACACTATACGGTGGATTTAAAGGAAGAGTTCATCAAAAATTATGTATTTCCCACAATAAAGGCAAATGGTTTATATCAAGGAGTTTATCCTTTAAGTACGGCAATAGGGAGACCGTTAATTGCAATAGAAGCCGTAAAAATCGCTAAAAAAGAGGGAATTAAAGTAATAGCTCATGGATGTACGGGAAAGGGAAATGACCAAATAAGAATTAATGTTACAGCCCAGGCTTATGCCCCTGATATAGAGGTTCTCCAACCTTTAATAGAATGGAATATGGGACGAGATGAGGAGTTAAAATATGCCATGGAACACGGAATTCCTATATCAAACCAAAATAAAAAATACAGCACAGATGAAAATTTATTTGGAAGAAGTGCGGAATGCGATATTTTAGAGCATCCGGAGGTCGAGCCTCCCGAAGATTCAAAAGAATGGACCGTTCCCCCTGAAAAAGCCCCCGACCAACCCGAATATGTTACTATTAATTTTGAAGAAGGTATCCCGGTTGGTCTTAACGGTGAAAAAATGGATCCCGTTAGTTTAATAAATGAACTTCATAAAATTGGTTGCAAACATGGCGTTGGTAGAATTGAGCATATGGAAGATAGAGCAATAGGTTTAAAATCTCGCGAAACTTATGAAGTTCCAGCCGCTCTGATTTTAATAAAAGCACATAAGGATTTAGAAAAATATGTTTGTACTAAGCATGAAAATTCCTTTAAAACATTTATAGATCAGAGATGGACGGAATTAGTTTATGAGGGTTTATGGGTAGATCCTTTAAGAGAGGATCTTGAAGCATTTATTAATGAGGTAAATAAAAAAGTTACCGGTAGTGTTAAAGTTAAGCTTTTCAAGGGTAGTGCTGAGGTAGTTGCCCGTGAATCACCTTATGGTTTATATGATTTAAATTTAGCGACTTATGAGACCGATAGTTCATTTAATCAATATTATAGCTATGGTTTTATCCCTCTTTGGGGATTACAATCAAGAATGGGATTTAACATAAAGAGAAAATTGGAAAAAAATGAAAAATAAATAAAAATATCTTTTACAACTTTTTTATAAATATTTATTCTACGAAAATGCTTATATAGTATACTATCATAATTGATTTAAGTAAAATTCAATAAGAAGTTAAGTTAAAAATGTCGAAGTTAGATAAGTTAAAAAATGTAATTACAGCTATGATAACGCCTTTTAAGGAGGATTTTTCTATTGATGAAGAGAAGTATAGAGAGTTCATAAGATTCCAAATTGATAACGGATGTCAACCCCTCACAATGGGTACAACTGGCGAGAGTGCAACATTATCGCATGAAGAACATCATCGTGCGATTGATATTACCGTTGATGAGGCTAAAAAAAGCGGAAAAGACCCATTTGTATTAGCGGGAACAGGTTCAAACTCAACGCAAGAAGCCATATCACTTTGTCAATATGCCGAAGAAGCCGGTGCCGATGGTTGCTTAGTTGTTGTTCCGTATTATAATAAACCCGTCCAACATAGTTTAATTGAACATTTTTCTGCTATTGCCGATTCTACTTCGCTTCCAATCATTTTATACAATGTTCCAAGTCGAACGGTAAGAAATTTAGATGTTGATACGGTTGTCACACTCGCAAATAAGAAAGATAATATCGTAGGTATCAAGGAGGCAAGCGGAAATATCGATCAAATTACGAGAATCATTCGAGAAGCCCCTGATGATTTTATTGTTTTGAGCGGTGATGATAGCATGACATTTCATATTATGGCGTTAGGCGGAGTAGGTGTAATTAGTGTTGCATCGAATATTATTCCTGCTAAAATGATGGAATTTACAACAATCATGAATGAAGGTAATTGGGAAAAAGCAAAACAAATGCAATTAGATTTATATGACCTATTCAAGATATTATTTATTGAAACTAATCCGGGTCCAGTAAAATATGCTGCGGAATTAATGGGAATAATGAATAAAAGGTTGCGCTTACCTTTAACTCCTCCTTTAGAGCAGAACCAAGAAAAGATAAAAAAAGTCCTTGAAAGGCATAAATTAATTTAGATTTAATTTTTCTTTTTATTTTTATGAGGGATTTAAAAAATGATTAGATTATTAATATTAGGCGCTGCTGGCGCTATGGGAAAGTTGATTGGGAGATTAGCAATCTTTGATGATGAAATTGATGTTGTAGCTGCTTGTGATATAGCTCAAGTCGGTCAATCTTTAAGTCAGCTTTTGGGAATAAAAGATCCTAATAATCTCGTTATACAAGACGCTTCAAATTTGGAGCAAATCATTGCAGATACTAAACCGAATGTTGCTGTTGATTTTACCATTGCAGAAGCTACCGAGAAAAATTGTGAAATATGTGTTAAGAATAAAATAAGATGTGTTATAGGAACAACTATGCTTTCCGGTGAATTTTTAGAAAATTTTAAAAATTGGGTTAAAGAATATGAAGCACCGGCGGTAATTTCATCCAATATGTCAACCGGTGTCAATATTTTATTCAAGATGGCCTCTATATTGGCTACTTATTTATCGGATTGGGACATCGAAATAATTGAGGCGCATCATCACAGAAAGGTAGATGCTCCGAGCGGAACTGCAATGACATTAGGAAAAATAATTGCGGAGTCTATCGGAAAGAAATTTGAAGAAATCGCAAAATTTGGCAGAGAAAAGGGTCCAAATAAGCGTAAAGTTGGAGCCAAAAATGAAATCGGGGTTCATGCAATTCGTGCAGGAGATATTATCGGCGATCATACCATACTTTTCGCAGGTCCGGGTGAAAGAATCGAATTGAAACATCAAGCACATAGTAGAGAATGTTTTGCCTCCGGAGCGATTAAAGCAATAAAATTTATTGCAGAAGCAAAAGAAAATAAAATATATTCAACTGCAGAGGTTTTAGGATTATAAATTATTATTTTTTTTATTAATTTTTTATTTTTACCAAATATCTAATATTGTAAAAAAATATAAGGCAGA
>CAZVTX010000096.1:0-10832 GCA_964629395.1 uncultured archaeon | reverse complement strand
AGATACATCGGTGACTGGAGTTCAGACGTGTGCTCTTCCGATCTAAGAGCCTCAAATATTTTTCTTAATGCTGAGCGGCTACCGCCAATATCTTCCCTAACGTCATCAGGAGTCATATAAAGTCCTGGATTAACTTTATAATCATGTGCAATTACCTTGAGGACATTCTCCTCATTAACTTCTAATCCTTTGAATTTTGATGGCTTTTTTGAAACGACCGGAGCATTTACTTCATCGTTCCATCTAAGTCTTATTGAAGTATTATATGTAGGAAGCATGGAAGAGAATCTGTAAATAATCATTTTCTGTACCTCTGTTGTCCCAGCAACAATTTCACCAATTTTACCTTCTCTCAACATTCGCTCAATAGGGTAAAATTTTGTAAGACCATCACCTCCCATAACCTGTATTGCGATACGGCCTGCATCGGTCATCCATTCGGTATTCATCATTTTTGCTATTGAAGCATCTACCATAGGTTCTTGACCATCATCAAGTAATTTAGCACAATGAAATGAAAATAATCGGGCCATTTTATATTTAGCAATCAATTCGGCAATTGCCTCTTGATTTCCTTGATATGAATTTGTAGTCCTCCTAAATTGTATCCTTCTTTTAGTATAATTTAACAATAAGGTTATTGCATCTTTAAAACCGCCAATCATCACCGCAGAACCGATAAGTCTTTCAAAATTAAGCCCTGCCATCATTACCATCCATCCTTTACCGACTTCACCAAAACGATTTTCATCCGGAATCCTAACATGGTCAAAATCAAGATATCCGTTAGGAACATTGTCAAATCCTATAAGACTGTTTATTTTTTCCAGTGAAAATCCGGGTCTTCCCCTCTCAACTACAAATGCAGTTATATGTTTATATTGTTTAATATCAGCAGGATCATCACTGGTTTTTGCATAGATAAAATATCGATCGGATACACCCGCTCCTGTAATAAATCTTTTTTTACCGTTAATTATCCACTCATCTCCATCCTTAACTGCAGTTGTCATTACATTAGCGGCATCTGAACCGGCAAATGGTTCCGTTATACATACAGCGCCTAATTCATCTCCTTTAGCAATTTTAGGAAGCCATTTTTTCTTTTGTTCTTCGGTTCCAAAACGTAGAATTTGTTCCAAACCTGCCAGCATGCTAACAGTAAATACATGCCCTACTGCGTATAATCGCCCCAACTGTTCGGCAACAATACATGCACCCGTAGCCCCTGCCTCAAGCCCTCCATACTCTTTAGGAATTCCCGCTCCAAAATAGCCCTCTTTTGCAACCTTTTTTACCAAATCCCAAGGAAATTTCTGCTTCCAAAAATATATTTCGGCTTCTTCCATATGTTCTTCTACAAATTCGCTAACCTTTTTAGCCAATTCCTTCTGTTCATCTGTCCACCAAAAATAAGGTTCACTCATTTTTATTTCCAACTTTTTGTTTTATATCGAATAAATTTAATTATAATAAAAATTTGATTTAAACCTTAATAAACTTAAAGATATTATCGATATTTAGCCTAAAATTATTATTTATAATTTATGCACTATTTCAAACACTAATTTTAATACAAACCTAAATAAATTAATTATTTTCTAAGAATAATCTAAAATATTATTTTATATATTTGAAATATAAGAATAGACGCAAATTATTATTCTTCTAAGGGCCATTCTAATAAAGATAGAATAAGATTGGATATGGATAAATCTCCTCTTGTAAAAGTTCCTATAAAGCTCTCTCTCTTAAACATTTTTCTTACAACATATCTAATTCGTGATTTTTCTTTATTAAATCTCTCTTTAGCCTCTAAGTAAAAATAATAGGCATTCTTATGAAGTAATTCTATCTCCTGGATCTTTTCTTTAAGAAATTTACGTCCATCAAATATACCTCTCCCAGTAGTTATAATTTTTAAATTTTTCATATCTTTGGTATAATTATAAAGATTTCTTATTGAATTATAGATTTTTGAAATATCTTCAGGTATATCTGTATTCTTTGAAAAAAGCATTTTATATGTCGGCATTATTGCATCAGTAGTAAATGCCCATTCATGTTCTCTCTCTATTAATGCAATTAATTCTTCTGCATGCCCTGGCATGGGAAGCACTTCAAAAATATAGTTCCCAGATTCCGTAATAATTTTATCACCAATGGGAATAGCCTCAAAAGGTTTATAGGGCCAGCCCCATGTCACTCTGCGATAATCAGGATAATCTTTAGGAGATTTTAATAATGGAATTGCTTTTTCTGATGCATAGATAGGAATATTAAACTCATTTTTTAAAATATATCCGCATCCGCAATGATCTTCATGAGCATGCGTTATAATACATTTATCTATTTCATATTTTTTAATAAAATTTCTAAAATCTTCAGCACTGGCAGGTGCTGCACAATCTATTAATAATCCATCTATTAGAAAACAAGAAGTCCAAAAAGGTTCCTTTAAAAATTCATGATCTGAAGACCATTGCCATTCAATTAATTCTTCTTTAAAATGGATTAGAGTTCTATTTACCATTTTTTTTAAAAATAGTTTATCAATGATAATAGTAAATAATTAATAACATTAATTAGAGATAATTCGTTAATTCTCATATTTATAGTAAGTAATAAGCTAATTAAAGTGATTTAAGTATTTCGATACCATCTTCCGTAAGAGAAGGACCGAGAACAACTAATACACTTGCTAAAAAAATATATTTGATAGTTTATTTTGCAATAATCTCTATTAGTTCTCAACCTTTAATAATATGGATTTGGTATTTCTGGCAGCTTATCGGTGGTTTTAGCTTAATCTTCTTTGTCTTTTTTCCTGTAATATTATTTTTCGGAATTATTATATATATTATTAGTGCAATAATAACATCTAAAATCTTTTTAGTTATTGTCAATATTATTCATAAGCCACGGGAAGGTGTTTTTTTAAGGGATAAAAGTGATAAAGATTATTGTTATTGGAGTTTGAGGGCAGTTATTAGAAAATGGCCCACTTGGTTAGCAAGACAAATTTATTTGCCTTTTTTAGAGATATTAGCATTAAAAATACTTGGAACTAAAACTTCTGGGACGAGCGCTCTGCATGAGGGTTGGGTAGATTGCGAATTTATTAAATTAGGGAAAAATGTAAGGCTTGGGCAAGGTAGTCTTATAATGTCAAATTTAATCGTTCAAGACAAATTAATTATCAAAAGAGTAGAGATTGGAGACAATGTAGTGATCGGAGCTCATTCCGTAATTTGTCCGGGAACTAAAATTGGCGATAATACGATAATTGATGCAATTTCTATGACATCGGTCAATCAATATCTCGAGGCAAATTCTATTTATAGCGGTATTCCCGTAAAAAAAGTCGGCGAAAATAAACCTTTATCGGAAAATGAGATTGAATTCATTAAATCAGAGATATTTGTTGAGGATGACGAAGAAAAATTAAGGAAAACGAAATTAGAAGGTGATGTTAAAGAATTAGGTATTCCTTTTCATATATATTTAGCTTCAGGCTGGTGGATTATTGGGGGGTCATATATTATTCCCGCAATTATATTCATATTTTTTACTTTTGGAATAATTGAACCAATTTTATTATCACAAAAATTTACCTTAACATATCTTTTACAACCTAATATTTTAATATTAATGTTCCTCACACCTATTATTTATGTTGGGATATATTTATTACATTTATTTTTTGTAGCATTATTTACAAGATGGTTTTATAGAATAGCTGATCTAAGAGGTCCTGCAGAAGGCGTTTTTGATAGAAATCTTGATGAAACATCCAAAGCATTAGATTATTATCATTGGAGATCATTTTTACTTAAATATCCGGTTTTTGCTATAATTAGATCCCCATTTCCGTGGCTTATAACATGGGAATTAAGATTTATAAGGTCAAATAAGATTGGAAAAGGAACAGTTTTCGAGGAATGTTATGTGCATTCACATATATATTTCGGAAAAAATTGCTACTATGGCACTTTTGGCCATATAACAAATCATCTTGTTGATGGTGTCTATGGTGAGGAGAACCTCACATTTTACGGTGCACGAATAGGTGACAATTGTATATTTAACGCTTTAATTGGAGGATTACCAGGATTAGAAGTTGAGGGTGATGCTACCTTCTTGCCGCTTACCTCCACGGTAAAGTATGACAAATTAGGAAAGGGCGGAGTTTATGGGGGATTTCCCGCACGAAGATTAAATAATGAACAAATAAAGAGGTTTACAGGAGGAGAAATCGATAATGAGCAAGAATGAACAATTAAAAGCAACTGAAAATAATAAATTAATCGAAAATCTCGAAAAAATCGATATTACTAAATACCCTATCACCACAAATGCTTTTAATTGGTCAAAAATGGGAGTATTCCTCTATTCTATACTTCATATTATATCATTAATGGTGCCGCTGGTAATGATAATGACATTTTATCAGGCAGCCATGCAAGGACAACTAATTCATTGGAGAATTATCTTTATTTTCATCGATATAATGGCCTGGTGGGCGTTATATCTTGTTTGTTCACTCTTTTTCGCCAAAATGTTTTTAATTATTTTAGAAATGATTCATCAACCTAAAGAAGGATTATTTAAAATCGATAATAAGGATAAGGATTATTATTATTTTTGTTTAAGAGTTACCGTAAAAAAGTTTGTATTCTGGATTTGGAATAACTTCTGCTTCCCATGGGTCTCAAATGTGGCATTTAAAGTCTGTAAACTACGTGCTGATTTTAAAAGCACGATGTTTGACGGCTGGAGCGATGTGGAATTTGTAGAATTCGGAAAAAATATAATGTTAGGGCAAGGTGGTGTAATTTTATCGAGTATGGTAATTGGTGATCATCTTTTAGTAAAGAAAGTTATAATTGGAGACCATGTGGTCATTGGGGGCAATGCAATTGTCGCTCCCGGAACTATTATCGGTAGAGGTGCAACCTTAGGAGTATGGGCTACAACACATATTGGGCAGGTACTTGAACCAGATTGGATATATATCGGTAGACCCGCACGTAAATTTAAACCCGCAAGACAAATGTACGAAGAAAGTAAAAAGAAAGTAATTCGTAGAGTAGTGGATACCGGTGAGCGTGAGGAACTTATTGTAAATCGTTATGTTAAAAAGGACCTTGTAGATATTGCCATTGAAAAACTAGATAAGATATATGAAAAATGGAAGGCAGAAATGGAAATAAAGAAAAGAAAAGAATTACGCAAAAAATATAAAAAGGAAATTAAAGAAATTAAAAAACAATATAAAAAACCTTAATTTATTCGACTAATGAAATTATTATTTATAAATGCACATCCCGATGATACAGAATTTACCTGCGCTTCTACTTGTTATCAGGCGGTTCAAGCGGGTTGGGATGTTTATGAGGTATTAATGACCTCTGATGAATACGGCACTAAAAGAGATGACTTCAAAGGTAAAAGGATCAGACGAATTAGGAAGCATGAAATGCACGAGGCGGTAAAAGTTTATGGGACAAATCCAGATGGCTCACCTAAAATAAAGTTAATATGGTTCGGAGAAATTGATGGACATTTACCTTTCAATCGTGAAGTTTTTTTAAAATTAAAAAAAATTGTTTTAGATATCAATCCAAATATTATAATTGCACCTGATAGTTTTTTTTCAATGGATTTACATCCTGACCATAAGCATACCGGTTGGCTGGTTTATTTTCTCGTTAAATCTATCGAAAAAGAAAAGAGACCAATGCTCTTGCTTTATCATTCTTTTAATACTAATTTTTATATTAGAGTAAAAAATATGAAAATACAAATTGAAGCATGGTCAAAACATCGTTCTCAAACGAGTCCTTTAGGGAATAAAATATTATGGCAATTGAGGAAACTTTTTTATACAATTAGAAGAATAAAAACGGGTTCTGCTATTGCTGAAGGATTTCGGAAACCTGAATTTAAAGAAGGCGAAAATGAAATTAAAAAAATAAGACATAGAATGTTTTATTATATTTTCTATAAATTATTTAACGATCTCAATAAAAAACGGTGGAAACCTTCTCCCGAAGAATTAGGCTTACGTTAATAAAATTAAAATCCTTTATTTATAAGATATTCGATTAAAACATTAAATGCCTTATCAATATTAACATTTAACTTGGAAGAAGTTTTTACATAATCAATCATTCCGAATTTTTCTTGAGTTTTTTTAGCGTAAAAATCGGCAACCATCGAGAATTCTTCTAAATCTTTTTTAGTGCCAACGAGAACGATTGGAATATCATCGGATTCTTTTCTTATAAGCTGATACCACTTCTGAATATTTACAAAACTCGTCATACTTGTTGTATCGAATAACAATAATGCACCATGTGCACCTCTTAAATAATTTTTGACCAAAAATCTAAACCTATCTTGACCTCCGATGTCCCAAATTTGGAGCATGCAGATTATATCCGAAAATGCTACTTTTTTTGTCACAAATTCTACGCCAATCGTCATAGATGTTGTATCAATAAACTCCCCTTTCGTATATCTATGGATCATCGTAGTTTTGCCTACACCTGCATCCCCCGCAACTACAATCTTATATACGACTTTCTTCATAAATTCCAAAAATTTAATTTTCTGATTGGTAAAAAATTTGAAGAATATTAATATCTCCTTAATTTTTTTCATTTAAAATATTTAATAAGTCTTATAGAATTTTGAAAAAACTATTAAATGAATAATAATCCAAGAATATAACTTGTATAATGCGATTTTATAGAATTTTATTGAACTAAGAACTAAGATTTTATGACTAAATTTCCTTCTATTATTAGATTGAGACCTCTTTTCTCTAAGTCATCACCATATTTATCCAAAATATCTAAAAGTGTTTTAGTGCTCATCGTTAATTTCTCCGCTAACCGATCTATATCAATACTTTTTACTCTCTTAAAGAATCTGATAAGTTCATTCAAATCGTCTTCAATATTGCGCTCTTGATTTTTAATTTGCATCTCACGCCTAACATCATCAAAATCAATCATATATTTTGATTTTAAAGTATCGGGATTAGATTCAATCCATTGAGTAATTATGGTTCTTAAAATTTCGGATTTAGATTTACCCGTCTTAGTAGCCATCATATTTATAACTGTATCATCGAAGGGATCTAAACTTACCGTAATTCTCGGTAAATTCGATGATTTGCTACTATTAGACGGCATTTTATTTATCTCGACAAAAATCGTTTTGATACAATTTTATTATTTTTTTACTTATATTTAAATATTATGTTTTTATGATCCATCAATGCATCTTCGGCGATGCATATATTTATATATGAAGATGTTCTAATTATATTATATCGGTAATATCCGAGAAATACCTTTATAATACAATTTCATTAAAATTGAAAAATGTAAAAGAAAGGGTTGTGTGTGTCAAATGTTGGAATTTACTCAGATAAGTCAAGAAGTTTTAGATACCAGAACGAGGGTAAATATAGATTTAATTAGAGCAGGAGTAGATTTTTTACAACAATTTAATATAAAACATCAATTATTAAAAGAGACCGCAGCGATTATTTATCGCTTTTTAAGATTAAAGAATCGTATCCCGCATAATTTATTTAAATATTTTATAGCCGCCTATTACATCGTAGAACGCCATCCAAAAGCTTTTCCTGTTCATGTATCAAAAAAAAGATTTTGTGATATATTTAAAATTCCCGTAAACTCATTAGAATACACGGTAGACAAGATAATAAATACTTTAGGACTCATAAAAATTCTCGATGACAAAAAATATCCTTATTATTTTGATCCAAAAACGGATATCGCATTTAAATTAGCTAAAAGCATCATAAAATCATCGGTCGAGAAAAAAAGAATGAATTTTTTAATTTATAATCAGCCAATTAACCCGCAAATAATTACGGAAGATTTAATAGACGAATTAATCTTTAAAATGAAACTCTTCCCCGAAGATTTATTCAAACAATTTTATGAGATAATTTACGATTTAGTAGAAAAAGAGCTTAAAGAGCATTTTGAATATATTCACTTACAAACTAAATACTTCATTTAAATCTATTTTTATTAGAATTATCAGAATTTACAAGGATTTAATTGTCTTTTAGATTTTTTATTATTCAACTTCTTTTTGATAATATTAAAAACAATTAGATTATTGATTTAAATTAATGTCTCGCCAAATAAAAGCAAGTTCCAAATCTATTATTCAAATATTAGTAGATCATGCCAGTCCTGAAGCTTTTTTCGGTTGGATTGATAAAGGAGCTGCGCCTCATATTAAAAAATACATTTTAGGCGAAAAATCGGATAATAACACTTATAAAAATGCGTCTATTTCAAGAAATATTATTACGGGATATCCCTCAACTTCCGCAAATTCGCATACAAGTATTATAACAGGAAGCTATGCCCGAAAAAACAATCTTTTATATACAACATATTGGAACTTCTTGGGAAAAAATCCTGAATATATTGATACAGAAAAGATTTCAATATCAGGTCTTAATGCTATGAATAAAAAACATATAAATCCGCTCTGCAAGCTCATTTTTGAGTATTTTGAAGATTCGGCTTCTTTTCATGCGATAAATCGTGGTGCTACGTATAAATTATTAAATTTAAAAACAATACTTTTTAAATTTCTCCCCCTATTGATGAAAATAAAAAAAGCTCATGGGGGAGAAGGTATTGAGCCTTATGCAATGCCAGAATTTTGGAAAGAGCTTTTTATAAGCAATATTTCGAGCTTTTTAAAAAAAGTAGAAAAAAAGGGAAAATTCCCGAAAGTAGTATTCATTGTATATCTTTTTACCGATGAAATCGGTCATAAGTACGGATTTAACTCCGAGAAATATAAAGTTGCAATAGAATTGTTAGATTTTCTAATTAAATGCCTTGTTGAAGGATTTAAAGACAAAAAAGGTAATTATATTAAAGGATTAAAAGAACTCGGCTATTTGGATTCCATAATCTGGTGTTTATGCACGGACCATGCCGCCAGGCGGGTTTTCAAAGATAAATTTATTATGATAAATTCTATAGCAAGATTAGATTTAGGATTAAATATTATTGACGGCGAAAATGGCGATATAGCGGAAATCTGTAAAAATTGGAAAAAAATTTCTCCTAAAATTAATGGTTTTTCCGTAATAGGCGGAGGATTATGGCATTGCTGGTTTAAAGAAGAGAATTCAAACAAGATTGAAAGTTTTAGAAAATTTTACGGTGAAAAATTCTTTAGGGAGCTCATGCCTTTCATGAAAAATAAAGAAAATGAAGCCGAAAGTATTGATCTTATCGATTACATGCTAAAACAAGATTATGTGCAATTTGTTATAATTCCTGAAGATGAGAATTTTGAAGATTATATAAAACTCAATCCTGAAAAATTTTTAGAACTTGATATTCCGAGAAAATATTCAATAAAAATATTCTCTAAAAATGGAACGGGAATAATAACGCGTAAATCTGAAAATGAAGATGTCCTCTATTCCTATAAAATCTTAAATGGGAAAGATCCATTAAATTACGATAATATTGATATAAATTACGGAGAATTCTACAGCCAACTTGACTGGCTGAAAAAAACGCTAAAACATGAATTACCTGATATTCCGCATCGATTATTCGGATTTTTTGATTGTATACACGCACCTAATTTTGTAATAACCTCGGATTATAATTACCACTTTTTATCCTCGCATAAATTCGCAAGAAAAAAAGAAAAATTAATTGGAGATTATCAGACGCATGATGGACTATTCGGAATTGAGAGTGTTGTCCCATTAACCATTGCTGGACCCGGGATAAAGAAAGGTTTTGAAATTCCCTATGGAAGAAACATCGATATTCTCCCAACTCTTTTAAAAACTTTAGAAATAGAATATGACCCAAAAAATATTGATGGAAAACCAATTTTAGATGTATTTGAATAAGAATAAGTTATTTAAAAAAGAAATTAATTATTTTCATTTTTATTTTTATATTTCTGAGCTAATTTTACATTTTTACTAACTTCCGAGAGCCTTTCTCGTTCTTTCATTGAAGCTTTATAAGCACGATTTTTTAATGTTTTAATTAAGATTACCGAAAATATCGCACCTCCACCTATACCTAATATTGCTAAACCTAGTGGACTTGATATAAATTCAATTATATTGAACTCATCTTTCCCTCCCTCATTACCCTCGGTAGAAGCTTCCGAAGGAAGTTTTACGTTTACCTCTAAAATATTTGAAGTGCTATTGCCGTAATTGTTAAATGCCACAACAACAATATAATGAGTTCCGCTTTTCAAACCTGAAATATATTGATTTGGCGTTATTGTATCGATAATAATTGGCGTCCAAGAGGCATTTATTTGATATATCTTTTTTGAACTTCGATATATAGAATATTTTATACCTCCATCAGGGATCGCCCATGTAATATAAAATTCACCATCATCATCGGGATCATCAGCAGTACAAGTCGCCGTAAATTCTCCAGGAGGTCCATATATTACCGAAATTTTAATATAATTGGAGCTAAAGTTGCCAAATTTATTTTTCGCTACGACGATATAATATAGTATTGTATTATTCGCAATATTTGTAATGCTATAGGAATTAGTTTTTAACCCCTCCTGAACAATTGTAAGAGAGCCGTTAATTTCCGAAATCGGATGGTTATAAGAATATAATGTATAATTATCGGCAGATGCAACAACATCCCAGAAAAGGTCAAAATCTCCATCCCTGTCAGGATTGCCTGCATTTGAATTGAGATCTAAAGGCAAGCTAACATTAATAAAAACATTATTGGATAACGTATCGCCGCTCT
>CAZVTX010000095.1:0-10881 GCA_964629395.1 uncultured archaeon | reverse complement strand
AATGCCTATAAAAGCGTATTTTCCGAATGAGAATTTTCTCTTGAAAGAATATTGCAATGTATCAAATGTTTTGCCCATCATAGAATATTTTAAAAAGTAAGAATATCCAGGATCACCGTAACAGTCATGATTTCCCATGATATCCATATAAATCGTTGAATTCATCTGATTTTTATCCAAGCATTCTCTATATCGTTCCCATTCTTCTATTCTTTGATCTCTTTCATTTGCGGTAATAAAATGCTCATAATCAGAATTAACGATATCTCCAGTATTGTAAATAAATGAGGGATTTATGGTTCTATAAGATTCATTAAGTAATTGATTAAATTGGGCAATTTTATCATCATTATACCATATAAATTGCGTGTCAGAAATGTGAATAAACCAAAAAATATTATATCCCGCCGAATCAAGGGATCCTTGAGTTTGAATATTCATATTTGATTTTTCATAGAAAAATTTACTATGTTTATTTTGATCATAATAATTATTATTTGATTGTGCAAAATGAATGGAAATAACTATAAAAATTACGTAAATAACCGCTATTTTCAATTCTTTATTATTTTTCTGGAGTAAAGGCATTTTTGTAGAGAAAAATTTTATTAATTAAAAATATATTGGAATATTGCCTTAATTAAAGTATTATAATTACAATAAAAAAAGATAGTAATGAGTTACGATCCCGACCAAAACCCTTACAAGGTAAGGAGATCTTTAACAAATTCCAAACCATTTAATTTTGATTTGGAAGCGAGACGCTTTTGTCCCCAATGCGGAAGATATGGGTTGAAAATCGAGCACAATTTTTGTAAATATTGCGGAGTAGATTTATCGGAAATAGAACCTATTGGAAAAGGGGATGAAATTATGAAAAACTTAGCTATTTCTGCCCTTTCTGACCCTGACCCAATAGTTAGGAAAGAAGCAGTAGATACATTAGGCAATTTTAAAGATAAAAAGGTTTTAGGTGTTTTAACATATGTTTTACTAAATGATCCTGATGAGAAAGTGCGAAAAGAAGCAGCGGATGAGTTAGGAGATCTCCATCATCCTTATTCACTTCATGCTTTAACCTTAGCTCTTAATGACAAAAGTCCAATTGTGAGGAAAGAAGCTATAGAAGGTCTTAAAAAAATTAAGGAAAAAAATAAACCAGATGATATGGACAAAGGAAAGGCAGAAGAGTAAAATTATTAATATTTTTTTATCTTGCACTCGGAATTTTAGGTAAATTTCTTCTTTTTGGTTTATTATTTTCGGTGTCCGTTTTTTCTTTAAGTTTTTCTTGGATAATATTGATTATTTCAGCCTTTTTAGCATTTGTAGGAAGTTCAATATTTTTTTCTGCCGCAAGATTTTTTAAATCTTTAACAGTCATAGAATTTAAGTCAGGTATCTCTTCTTTTATAATTTTTTCTGTTGATTTTTCTTTCTTTTCTTTTTGTTTTGATTTGCTAATTGATTTATCGTTTTGTTTTAAGGTTAAAACTTCTACACCCTCTACAATTCCCATTTTACTATCTAAAAAAATCCTTAATTTCTGATTTTCAATTTCAATCATCCCGTCTGGAAGTTTTTTAACAGGTTCCCATTCAATTTCTTCTACTTCCTTCCCAAAAACGCTTACTTTCTTGCGAACTGCACCATAAAGAGTATGTCCTATGATTAAATTTTGACGCTGATAATTTTCAGGAATTTCAGTTTTAATTATCTTTTCGATAATCTCTTTTCTTTTATTTTCAGATATTCCATCTGATATTGAAGAGCTGGGTACTTTTTTAGGTAATGGTTTTTCCATTGACCCATAAGGATAAGGACTAATTTTTTTGTGCTCTGATGCTTTTGATTTACTGGGCGTAGGAATTATATCAATAGCACTTTCTTTTTCTAATTCAGCATAAGTAGGAAGTTCTTCAGTCTTTTTTTCTTTTTCCTTTTTTACTTTAACGATTTTCGGACCCGTTTGAGGAATAACTCCTTTATCTAACATTTTTTGGCGGTCAATATTTCTAATATATCTCATATCTGCTAATGTTTCGGTTACCTCCATAGATTCCAAACCGAATGCATTTAGGAATTCTTCTAATTCGTCCCCTTGATCAATTGAGACGATCTTACATCTATGGAAAGCAGCCTTTTTAACTAACTCCTCTTGCAATTGACTGGCAACCCTTGAACTAATGAATCTCTTCCTAACGGGCGATTTAGCACCCTTCCAAATATATATTCTTCTAATCTCCTCCCAGACTATTACAAAAACTTGTTCGGGATCCAAAATTGAGCCTAATTGTGAAGGGTCATTTATATCGAGCCTTATCCGTTCACCGGAATCTTCTAAAGCAAAGACCATAAAATAATCGTATTCTGACATATACCCTAAATCAATTTTAAATTAAGTTAATAAAAATGCTCTTTAATATAAAATTTAATTATAAGTTAAAAAGGATTTACATTTACAAATTTGTTTTAAACATCGTGAAGAACATTATCAATTGAAAGAACGAATCCAGTTAAAATTCGTCTGTCGATTGTGTTATCTAAAATTCGTAAGGCATACATATCTTTATAATCAAATAATCCTCCGAAGAAAATATCACGCCATTTGTCTAATTTCTCTACTTCGGCTACTACTTTTCTGCTTGAAAGGTCATAAATCTTGAAAGAAAATCCTAAGAATTTTCCCTGAGCTTCAAACCATCTTCTTCCTGCGGCATCTTCCAGATAAAATTTAGGTCTAAATAATGAAAAGAATTTTTTTTTAATCCTTGCAATTAAGTTTCCTTCTGGATCTTTTAAATCTTGAGCGCCCCTTAAAGATGCTAATTTAGTATGGATTGTTGCAGCAACGGTTCCATCTATCTCCCTTAATTCAATTTTTCGTCTTATACTAAAAATCTTTCGCTTCATTTTACCTATTATATTTCCATGTTCATCTAAAATATCCCCGCTTCCCCAATCCCAATATTTCTCTTTAAAAAGATAAAAATTTCTGTTAATGTCAAAAAGTCCCCCAGGATTATTGTAAGGTAAAAAATAAGGTTTATTGTTATGATTTTGTTCTATTTTCTCTTCTATAGAATCAACTTTTTATTGAATCTCTATATTTATTAGGTCATAACCGCAAAATTCACAAAATCTTTGTTCTTTTTCAATAATCTCTCCACATTTAGGACAATGCATAATAACTCACCAATTTTTTGACATAAATAATAAGAAGTAAAGCTTTAATAAGAATTTGAACAAATATAAAAAATAATATAATTAACTAGAAGTTTATTTATATTATAAAACAGTTAAAATATTATCATGTCTAGTTTATTTAAATTACTAAAGCTAAAGGATTATATTACTTTAATAGGAACGGTTTGCGGTTTAGTCGCTTTGATGTGTGCTGTAATGTCTGCTTCGGCAAATGTAGATTCACGAATATTATTATCAATAGGTTTTTATATGATAGTAATTTCAATCGGAACTGATACTCTTGATGGATATGTCGCAAGAAAGACAGGGACGGTTAATGAAATCGGCAAAGAATTAGATTCTCTTAGTGATTGTTTAACATTTGGTATTGCACCTTCAGTTCTAATTTTCCAAGCTTTTCGAACAGGATCGTTATATGATATAATATTGGCAATAGGATGTATTGCTTTTGCTTTAGGTGCTTTATTAAGGTTGGCACGTTTTAATATATCCAGTAGCAAGGGATATACAGGAGTTCCAACGCCTTTAAGTGCACTATTAATGATTACATTCTTTTATTGTAATTATTTTTATGCGGTTATTATGGGGGGTCCTGGAGATTCTGGTTTAACCCATCCTTTTCCCGAAATCTCAGTTATTCTTATCCCTTTTATATTAATTTTTATTGGGTGGTTAAATATTACCACTTATATTAATTTTGGAGAAAAAGGTAAAGGTGTATATATAATGTTTATGGTATTTGCCCCATTAGCACCAATATTAGGAATATTAGGTCTCCTTTCGAATAGTGTGTTAGCAGCATATTATTATCCGATTTCATGGGCTTCTTTTGTATTTTTTTTGGCGATTTTCTTAATAGAAATAGGATACTTCATTATTTCACTCTTTATTAAGTCAAATAAAAATGAAAAATAATAAGAGTTATTTTATCAATATTTTAAAGAAGCCTTTGTTTCCATTCTTCAACAGATTGGAATAATTCATGTTTTTCATTTTCCTCCAGAAATCGGTCTTTAGTTTTTAATTCATTTATAGTTCTTCTAATTGAATGTAATGTTACAGAAAATCCTTTAACTTCTAAAATTATATTAGCAACATCCTCAAGAGCTTTACCTAATTCGGTTCCCTTTAAAGAATTTATTTGTTGTAAGAATGCATTAAATGCGGCATGAATCATTCCTCCTGCGTCATCACCTTTAGTAGGCTGGACCGAGGATATAAATTGTTGTTGGGCCTGAGGTTGGGATTGAATTTGAGGTTGAGGAGGTGTTTCAACTTGAGGAGGTGTTTCAACTTGAGGAGGTGTTTGACTCGGAGTTTGAGGTGTAGATTGAGTTTGAGTTTGCGGCTGATATTGAGGAGTAGACTGCTGTATATTTACTTGTGAGGCTCTAACTGTTTGTCCTCCTGAAATAGTTGTGCTTGTTGATGTTTGAATACCTGTTGCAGAAGTGCTCGTAGTAGGTTGCACCTTTTTTCTTTCTATTTTTGGTGATGGAGCAAAATCGGATCTAGCCGAATTCCAAGTGGTCTCGATTATAGGTGCTAAAATATTTATAAGGGGAGCATAATTTGTCCCGAAACCAATTACGTCATTTAACGGATCTTGTGAATCCTTAATTACCGTAGAAATAACAAGACAATTATTATCCGCTTTGAATGCAATTATATTTTCATTTTCGAGTTTACGATAGGAAACGTTCGGTAATTCTTTAATACTAGTTACTAAACTATTTACATGCGGATCAGAAGCGACAATCTTTATTTGTAATGAATCGGAGATATTTTTCAATTGCTCCAATCGAATATGATGTTCTAATTTAGGAAAAATGAAAGTTATTTTTTCTTTTGAATTTACCAATAGATTAGAGATTACCTCATTTATTTTTGTTCTACTATTTAAAAACCAAATTTGATTTTGTTCAAAAATATTTTTATCAGAAATAACATTAAAGACATTATTTAAAACATCTATAATCGGGTTATTTAAATTTGAGATCTGGTCAATAGAATCTTTTACAATTGAGAAAATCTGATTTTTTATCATATTTTTTAAATTCTCTACATTTTCATCAAGATTCTGTTTGCTCTTTAAAATAATCTGTTCCAATTTTTTGTTTTTCTTTTCTACATTATTTATAATTCCTAAAAAGAGATTTTCAAATTCTTTTCGTGTTTGAGAAATCTTTTCTTCAATTAAATTTATTGGCTCAATGATAGAATTAAATTCATTTTCTATTAAATCAAACATATTTGAAGTAAACTCATCAACGATCTTTTGAGTTTTCTCCTTAAATACTTCCTCTATTATTTCTAAAAATTCTTCTTTTCCTTTCTTTAATTCTAATCTCTCAACTCTTTTGATAATTTTACTTTTGATTTTGGTTATTGTCTTTATTAAATTTGCGAATTGGGTCTTTGAAATTCCCTTTATCCGCTCTTGCATATTTTGCATTATTTTTTTAAATTCTTCAATTATTTCTAATTCTTCACCGATTTCGGCAACTTCTTGTTTTTGTATTAAAATATCCTCTTCAATATCTTTTTTTGATTCATTAAATTCATTCAATAAAGTATCTAATTCAACTTTATTCTCTTCTTGGAAAATTTGATTTAATGCGCTCTCAATTAAATTATTAACAGCATCTTCTATTTGAGAAAGTCCCGCCTTAATATTTGAATAATAAGATAATATCGGGGAAAATGGGGGTATTGCTAAATATTGTTTGAGATTCTCATAGTTAGACAATTTTAATTCAATTAGAAGTTTTAATTCTAATAGCTCATCGATAATAGAAGGAAATTGCTCCTGTGGAACTTCGGGAACAAATATTTTTAATTCATAAAACGTAAAAGGACGCTTACCTAAAATTTTTGTATAAATTGTAATTGCTGCATCCGATAGTTGTAATTGCTTTAAAAATTTAATCATTTTAGATTAACAAATTAGTTCTAACTTAATTATTATTGGATTTAAATATTATATAATCATTCTTATATTTTTCTCATAAAATAAAAAATTTAAAGAAAATATTTCTTTATGATATATAGAATTAGAATTTACGATTTTTGATTTTTTCATGTCGGCTAAAGAGGTATATGAAGATGTATTTTTTTACTTAGATTTAACAAAGGATTATTTGAGTAAAAAAGATATTATTAAAGCTTTAAAAATTTATATTGAAGAAAATAATAAAGTTAATTTAAAAGGGCATTATGGATTATTAATTTTTCAAGAAGAGGGAAATCCAGTATTTTTGGCAAATATAAAAGATTCTAAAATTATATCAAAAGCTATTGAAGAAAATTGGAAAAATCGACCCCGAAAGGAAAGCTATTTTGAAAACGGGCTTTTCTATATCTTTTCTTATATTGCAGAATCGGTTAGAAAAAAGTCCAAAAAATATAGGGTAATTGTAATCACGGATACGCCAAGTGACCTAAATGAAGAATATCAGGATGCATTATTTAATTTAGTTGATAAAATAAAATATTTTCCTACATTCATAGATATTATTCGTGTTTCCGGAGGAGAAACACGCTTTTTTAAGGATGATGTAAAATTACATATTTTAGCAAGTGATACTAAAGGCGGAATTTTTCAGGTAAAAAATAAAAAGGAATTTTTCGAAGTACTAATAAACAAATTGACTAAAGGCAAAAGATTAATCACAACTTTTGCAGATAGACCTGATGAAATTAAAATTTCTGTAGATGATTATAAATTTTATAGTAATTTGGCAAAAGAACTTAAGCCTCCGCAATCATGGGAGGGATTGAAATGTTTCTTATGTAATGAAGTAATATGTCCCGTTTGCACCGATGTTTATGATGTTCCGTTTTTATGTGAAGATTGTAATGCTGGATTCCACCATTGTTGTATCACAAATTATACAATAACTCATAACATTGGAATTCCGCATATTTTTAGATGTCCAAATTGTGATGTACTTTTAAAAATTGATGCAGATGAGATTACGGAAGTCCAAGGCGAAGAAGGTATTACTACTGTCAAAGAATATATTGGAATTGATGATTATTCAGATATTGAGTTCGCGGAAGGAGAGAATAAACCAAAATTACAAGTAGAAATTGAAATACCTAAAACACTCAGAAATACTTTACAGCTTTCAAAAGATCAAGAAAGCAAGATAAAAGATGATAAAATAATTTTAGATGATAATGTTAGGAAAATTAGGATAGGCGGCTTCTTTGGAAAATTCTATTCAGTTAGAAAGGTTGGAAACAAAATCATATATGAGAAAGCCACAGGTGGTCCATATCAAGCAATAGTAACCACAGAAAGAGAAATAAAAAAGAAAAACAAAAAAGAGAAATCCAAGGTTAAAAAGAAAATACTTATTAATATATGTCCGATATGCGGTACACCGATAAAAAAGAATCAGATAAGATGTAATGTATGCGGTTCGAAATTAAATTAATTTTTCACTTCAAATCCACCAGATAAAATGATTAATGATATTAAAATTTGAATAAAAATAATATAAATAAAAGTAAATGCACTTTTGAATGTCAAAAGTGCGGAAATTGCTGCAGAGGGAGCTTTTCCATTAATATACATCCCCATGATGTTAAAAAATGGATACTTAATAAAAGAACAGATATAGCTCATTATATAGAAATCGATCCAAAATGCATATCCGAGAAGGGTCTAATTGGATACCATATCGAAGAGCGAAATGCTATATTAAGGTTGGAACAAAAATATCCTGATAATTGGAAAGAAAAAGTCGAGCAATTAAAAGAATTTATTATTGAAAAACATTATTATCTTGGAGAAAATATATATCCCTTACCAATATATACAATAATTCCTGAAGCAGGAAGAAATCCGATTTTTATTCCTAAAAGTTTTGTAACGATTAGGGATGGCTGGATAAAATGGGGTTTAATTTATAGAATTAGTTTTGGAAAATCAAGAAAATGTCCATTTTTAGAAAATAATTCATGTTCGATACATTCATTAAAGCCCTATGAATGCGCAACATTTCCTTTTAAAGAAGATGGAAATTTACGTTCAGATGAATATGCACTTAAAATATGTAAAGGATTAAAAATTGCAAAAAAGAACAAAAATTAAAATCATTTATACTATGTAGAGACAACAAATATATATCATATTAATTATTATTTTATAAAAAATAAAAAGTATTAAAAAATGTCAGATAAAGCATTTTCAGAAGAAAGTTTAAGAAAGATTGCGGCACAGAAAGTATCATTTCGCAGAACGGTTAAATTACATTGGTCATTGTATATAATCGTAAACTTTTTGCTTTTCATTATAAATATTATTAGTATCAACTTTAGTAAAGGGTTTAATAGTATTTTTACTTTTAACCAAGAGATATTATCCCATTTATGGGTTTTATATGTAATTTTTGGTTGGCTAATTGGAGTTTTCGTTCATACGGTAGCTTATATTATGTATGCAACTGGGGTCTATCCCTATGCAAAAAGAAGTGTAATATTTAACATTACGGCATATTTTACAGTAATGCTTCTATTAACAGTGATAAATTATTTAACCATGCCGCAATTTTGGTGGGCTTTTTATCCAGCGGTTTTTTGGGGAGTAGGAATAATAATTCACATTATCGTGTATCTTCTGTTTTTTAAAACCAAAATAACCAGTGAAGGAAAAATAAAATCTAAAAAAGAAATCGCGATTGAGAAAGAGATCGCAAAAATGAAAGAAAAAATGGAGAAATAAAATTAAAGGCAAAATTAAATGTGGTTAAGTAAATTCTTAGATTTAAAAGATGATATAAAGGAATTAGCTGAAGAAATAAAAAAGAATCTCTTTAAAAATCGTGAAAATCAAAAGATTACACCTTTAGAATTCACAATTTTAGAACATATTTTTAATAGGGGCGAGATTTATGGATATGATCTAATCCAGAGTTTAAATCGACATTTTGCAGGAACTTGGGAAGCAAAATCAGGAACAATTTATCCCTTACTATCAAAGTTAGCTAAAATTGGATTTTTAAAAGCCGAAAAAAGAAAAAGCCCTATTGGTCCTATAAAAACGATTTATAGTCTAACTAAAGCTGGTGAAGAATTGTTGAAGTATAAAGTTCATAAGAATTTTAAAGATCAAATACAATTCATTGAGAATTTTTTGGTAAATTTTTCAACTATTTATATTAAATCTTTTCCTGAAGATGAAAGGAATAAACAAATTGAAATTATTCGCAAACTTGTGGAAGATATGTTTAAAAGGGTAATCGAGCGAATTCCTTTAAATCTGGAGAGAAAAATTAAATGTCCGAATTGCGGTATAGAATTAGATATTTCGGACGCAGTTTATTGTAGTAGCTGCGGCGCACCATTATATACAAATAAGAAAGAAGGAGATTAAATTAAAAATTATAATAAAAATCTTCATCAGGAAATATTTTTGAAAAGCAGTGACAACAAGGAATACCGATTTTTACATTCTTATTAAATAAATTCTCATTTTCCATATAATCAATTAGGAATTTCTTCAGTTCGAGTCTCTCGTCGTCATAATAAAAAGATGTTAAATATTCCGTGTGATTTCTTGCACCGCATACCGGACAATTTCCATAATAAATTAAAAATTTTTGAATTTTTTCTAAATTATTTAAATTTCCCCGAATATTTTTTACAATTTCAAAACAATTAACGCAGGGAACTCCGAAAAAGTGATTTAAATCATTTAATTCGTCTTGAGAACTTGCGGAGTTCATTTTTTCAATTAATATCTCTTTAAAATGCTTATATTTATTGGTAAAAAAGATATCATGAAGAACTAGTTGATTTGATTCTTTATCTCCGCATATAGGACATTTATAATAAAAATTTTTAAATTTTATCCATTCTCTTAAATAGCTATTCTCTAATTTTTTAATACATAATTGAAGGCATACGCTTTTAATCCTTTCAAATATTTCATGTGTTAAGAATAAATGTGTTCTATTTGCCTTATCTTTATATTCTTTAATAGGAATATTATGCTCTTTTATAAATTTTAGGATAATCCTTTTTGCTTTATAATAAAATTCTCTATGCAATTTAGCATAATCTAAAAATTGTCCCCTAAAAAAAGATTCTATATGTTCGCTATGAATACAATAATTTACTAATTCACTCAAATTATATTCATATTCATAATTCATTTTTAATTTTCGTAATTCATTGAATAATTTTATCCTTTCAAAAGAAGAATATGCAATACCTTTATTAAGTAGCTGCATTTCATTAATTTTACGATGATAAAGTATATTTAAAAATCCCAAATCTTTAGGGACAGGATGTCTATTGAAAATATTATGAATTCTAATAAATTCAGTAAATGAAAAGTTATTATCTCTTATATTAAATAGTTCATTAATAAAACGGCAAGAAAAATTATCCCATGCATTTAAATCATATTTTTTAGCTTCTTTAGCTAAACCCATATCTAATTGTGATATTTTAATCAAAATTACAATAATTTCATGATAAAAAGACTCCCAAATATATCTCCTTAATCCACCATAATGTTTTGAGATCCAATTATGATATCCGTAGCCAAAAATGGGATAAAGAAAAAAGTTTAACGTCATAGTATGAAAATCTAACTCGTAAACTTCAGATGTAAAAAATCCTTTTTGATTTGAGTGTCTATTTCGCCCACCTACTAAAAAT
>CAZVTX010000094.1:0-10902 GCA_964629395.1 uncultured archaeon | reverse complement strand
TTTAGGAGGATTATAGGTAGAGCTTAATTTTACATCGTCATTATCTATTTTATTATAAATTTTAGTAAAATTAGAATTTATAGTGAATGATACCTCATTCTCTAAGAGATAATCTTTTTTTAATATAATTTGATTATTTACGATTAATCCTAATGAAGAAAGGATTAAAAAGGATACCAAGAATATATTAATCCTATTGTTAGCCATAAATTAGAAATATGAAATCATAAATTATTAATTTATTGAATGACAATAATGTAGATCGGCTACTTTTTACTTTCCATAAAGCTTACAATTTCTTTTGTTAAGGCAGTAAATACATATTCAACATTTTCTCCCGTTTTAGATGATACTTTCACATAATCAAAAAAATTATATTTTTCTTTAAATTCTAAAGCATATTCATCATCAACGGAAATTTTATCCTTTAAATCCAGTTTACCTCCAACAAAGATTATCGGGACACCAGGATTTTTCTTTCTAATTATATCAACCCATTCATCTATTCTTTTTAAAGTATCCATTCGGGTAAGATCAAACATTAAAATTGCACCATTAGCACCTAAAGCATAACTATCTAAAAAAGGTCTAAATAATTCCTGGCCTCCAAAATCCCATAGTTGGAGAGAATAGGTTTTACCATTTTCTAAAGTTATATCTTTTAAGAAAAAGCCCACACCAATGGTCATTTTTGTATCTATTTTAAATTTTCCCTCAACAAATTTATGTAATAAAGTGGTTTTTCCAACACCACCTTCTCCAGCGGTGATTACTTTATACATTATATTTTTTCTGACTTTAGGATTCGGCATAATAATTATGAAATAATTTTGTTTTAAATAAATTTTGATTTTAATGTGAAATTTTATTTACGAGAATGAATAAATTAAAATAAGTCTTAAGATATAAAAAGATTATTTATGACTGATATTTTAGGAGAGTTAAATTCTTATATTGACTATATTCATATTAGTTCCGGAGATGAGACTCTTTTTAAATGGAAGCCTCCGGATAAATTAACTGCTGCGATGATTGATGTGAATTTAACCAAAGAGATTCAGACTCAAGATGTTTTTTTTCATATTGATAAGGGAAATAGAAGATTAGTTTTTATAAGAAAAAAAAATCTAATTTATGCTATAGGTTCGGAAACAAATGTGCAATTTCAGATTTTAGAAGCGATCCTTGAAGTAGTTGATAAGAAATTTCATGAAATGTTCGATATTGCTTTTTTATTATCTTTAAGTAATGTTTCCGAGAGTATGTTCAAGAATTTTAAAGATGAAATGGATTCAATCATTTCTAATTTTAAAAATTTAAATCTTGTAAAACAAATCAAGGTACAATGTAGAGTTTGCGACTCAATGTTGCCCTTATATCTAAAGCGAAGTTTTGTAGAAAATGCAGATTCTTATCCCGTTTCTATTGTATATAAACATAAAGGACATGCAATACTTTGTTTTATTGACAGAAATTATGGTGTAAGAGGTATAGAATTAGTAGCAATTACAGGATAAAAATTATCTTATTCATAAAGATTTAGATTTTTAAGAATTGATTCTATTTTTGAAAATAAACCAATTATTAAACTTAATTCCTTTTTAGACATCAAGGAACGCTCAAATATATTTTTAAATGCAAAAAACATATTCTCTTTCTTATAGTCTCTTATTTTCAATATTTCTATAAGCGAACCAATCGTTTTATATAAATATTGTCTATCTTCCTTATCGGCAATTAATATTGGATTTTCCCCTCTCCCATATCTGATGATATAAAGCTTTTTAAAAAATTCATAAAGAATAATAGCAGCGGCATGTGATAGGTTTAGAGTGGGATATTCATCATTAGTCGGAATTCTCAATAAAATATCGGACATGGCAATTTCTTCATTAGTTAAACCGCGGGACTCCTTACCAAATAATATCGCAATTTTAAACGATTTTTCGGTAATTGGTAGATTAAAATCGTACGGAAATATTGCTAATCTCCTTATATTTGTATATCTTTTACCTTTTGCCGTAGTTCCAATAACTAGATCATAATCATCGAGAAATTTCTTTAATTTGTTTATATGTTCTTCCTGTTTCTCTATTTCAATAATTTCTGCATTAAGTAATATATCCTTTCCGTGCATTGCAAATCCTTGAGCATCATGGGATTTTATTTTTTCAACATCTTCTATTGGATTAAATATAACAAGATGTTGAAAATTGAAATTTTTCATTACTCGAGCAATAGAACCAATATTTCCATAAGTTTCCGGTTGCACCAAAACTATTGTAAATGAGAGTTTTTTATATTTCTCATTTAAATGCGTAGGTTCAAATGATTTAATCTCTCTATAAAGCTTTTTTTTATTCATAATTAAGCTACTCTATTATTTCGTATAATCTGCTATAATTGATAAATGAATGATCAATAAAAGTAATTATTAAAAATTTAAATTCTTTAGACTTTATATGGAGCGAGAGAATAATTCCAATGAAGAATTCTTTTTTGAGGAAGTTGTTAAAAAGACTAAAACAGGAGTTACATTTCCAAAATCATTAAGAGATTCTCTTTTCGAGGAAGGGAAAGAATATTATTTTAAATTAAAAGTTCCAAAAGAAAAAAACAAGATAATCCTTGAGATTCTTAATGATGACCAGATTAAAGAATTAAAGGGAAAAATTAAAGTGTCTAAAACAAGAGCACCTAAACAAAAAGCATTGAAAGAATCTAAAAAGAAAAAAGAAGTTAAAAAAGGTCCGAGTATAAATTGGAGCGAAATATTTCTTTATGAATTTGATAAAATTGAACAAGTAAAACCAATACTCGAATCTGCTTTTATTAGCTTTAAAGAGAATCCCGAGGATATCAGTGATGCTATGGGTCGGGTAAAATATGCCTTGGTCTCATATATTTCTTCCACAAGCACGGAAAATGCTAAATTGTATTATTCTATCGAAAGATTTTTAATTCAGATGATTAAGAGTTATAATCTCGTTGATTTAATAGATTGGATTTTTAAAAATTTAGTTCCGCAAATAAAAAGTAAATTTCTTTATGAATTAGCGCTTTTAGACCTTGTTGGAATCTGTATGGAAATGAAAAATTATGAAAAAGCTGAAGAATTCATATTTTATGTTTTAAAAAATATAGATGACTATCCTAAATCCGAAATGTATAATATTATGAACAGTTTCAAACAATTGGTTAAGAAAATATTAACTGTTGAGAGAGAAAACGGCGTACATCGAACCGAAAAAATAGATGTCCTATTAAAGGAAAAACTATTAGAATATGGAAATGATATTGAAGAGGTTGAATATAAAATTCAGATTGTTGAATTTTTAGAAGATTTAAATTATATAGAATTGGCATATAAATTAGCTAAGGAAATTCAAATGAATTTACCCCAAGACAGCATGAAATTAGAAGAAGTAAGAAAACTTGTTCGCAGGTTGCATCAAACACCGATTACTGAACATAAAGACACTTTTTAAGAATCATCTTCCTTTTTCATTTGTCTTTTTTCCATTTCTTCTAAAAGTTCAAGTTTTTGTTCAATTCTTTTAGCTTCTTGGACTCTTAATTGTTCTTCTTTATCTTTAATCTCCTTTTCTTTAAGTTCAAGTTCTACCTGAGAAAGTTCTGCTAATTTGTTTTCCTTTTCAAGGAGTTCTTCTTTTAATTTTAATGCTTTTTCCTTTAATTCTAATTCTTTAAGTTCTAATTCTTTTTCTTTTTCTTCTATTTGCTGTCTCTTTTTTTCAATGTCATGCTCTTCGATCAATTGACTTGGCTCGGCAGATTTCAATTCTTCCGTATCTTTAGGAACTTTAGGAACTTCAACTGGCTTTTTTTCTTCTTTTGGCTCAACTTCTTGTTCTGTCTCTAAGATAATAAGACTTTTTAAAACCTCTTCAATTCTTTTCTTTAATGATTCATTTTCAGGACATTCTTTTAATAATGATTTTAAAATATTAGAAATTAATTCAGGAGATTTTTTACCGATTGCTTTTAATGCTTGAACTGCTTTTTCCGCAATAAAATCTTTATCATCTAATAGTTTTGAAGCAATATTTTTTATTAATGATTCATCTTCTATTTTACCATCCCCACCAGCCATAAAAATTAATAATTGAAGTTCTGCTTCTCTAACATTAGGATCATCGGAATTCAACAAATTTTCACTATAAGGTAAGAATAAATCAGATTCATTTTCACACATGGATTTGAGTAATAATAAAAAAGAATAGCGTAAAAATTGATCTCTCTTTGATAAATTTTTCAGAAGAGAAGGAATATCTATAACGGAATTCTCTATTAAAAACCTTATAACCGTCCTGCCACCGTGTAAAGTCGATACCGTCTCAATAACTTCTTCTAATCTGTCGAGATATTCACCCTCATCTTTTACATCTAAATATTTTTTAATATATTCTACTGCATCATCTAATTTTCCTTCCTTTACTAATTCTGTTATTTCTTTATTAAATGAAATGTTTCTTTTTGATTCCATTAAAATTACCTATCCTTTTTTAATTAAAATTCTTCAATCAATCGGTTAAAAAAATCGAAAATTATCTTTAAATTTCTAAATCTTATTTTTAACCTCTTTTTATTCCTCGATATTAAATTTGTTAGCAAACTAATATATAATTTTATCTTTAAATTCGCGTTTTTATCAAAATATAGATTAATTTCTTTACAAAAATCGGTTATATTATATAAATCATCGGCAAATTCATTCCAGAAATAACTATGACTTTTATTTTCTCCGTGAAAGAACTTATCTTCTTCTATTGATAATACAATTTTATTAGGAATTGTCATTGATAATTCCACAGAATCTCCGGGAATTAAATTAACCTTTATATTAGGAAAGAAGGGTTTAGCATGTAAATCACATATAGCTTTTAACAGTTCTAAACTCTCAATAGAGTCTCTTAATGCATTACATAAAACATAATTCTTTTCTAAAAAAATTACATGAATTCGATTCTCATAATCAAAAACAATATAATTATCGGTAAATATATAAATAAAATTTTCATTTCTATTTTCCCTCCGATCATCAAATATTTTTAAAGCTTTATCGAATTCTTTAAATGTAAGGAATTTATTTAATTTCCGATAATCCCCGTGGAAAAAAATATCCAGAAAATCTATTAAATAAAGATAAGCATCAAATGGTTTATAAATTACGGATTTTCCCCGAAAATCCCTCATAATAGTTTTTTTCTGAATATCGTAGCAAAATAATGGTAAATCTTCCCTTGGCAACCCATTCTTTATTCTTAGTTTTAATAAAAACCTCCTTGAGCAGGAAGGAGACATTGTACATGTAATCCTGTCTATCTGACATTCTTCAAAACATAATTGGTTTATCCTCTTAATCAATAAGTCTAAAAGTTCAGTATTTAATTTATCATTTGTCTCGTCTGCTAAAAAATCTTCAATATGTCTTGGACTTAACGGCATTCTGCTTTATAAAAAGAAAATGATATTATTTTAATATCGTCTATTAATATAAAAAATAAAATCTAATAATTCTTTCTTTTTTGATTTTTTAACAATTCTAATGCAAAATTTAAAACTAAATAAGAAAGCAAAAAATTAAGTATAATTTTTTTCTTTTTTTCTTTAATAGGTATAATTATGCTTTTTTGAAGAATATGTTAAGACAACTTTATATTTTCCGAAATGGTCAACAAGTTTTTACGCATTCTTTTGCAATAGGCTTAAATCAAGAGGAATTTGAAAATGTTAAATCTATCCTAAAGAGCTACATCGAGATGCCAATGCCCGGAAAGACTTTTCAAAAGCCTATTTCCAATTTTCAGATATTTCATAGAGCATCTGGCCAAAATTTTTTTATCTATGTTACAGATTTAGTTGATACTTTAGATTATGTAGATGATATTGTAAAAAAGACGGTTAAAAAATTTAATGAATTATTTGAGGATCCTGAATCAATTAAAGAAAATAATAAAGCAAAAGGTCAATTTATTCAATATTTATATGAATTACAAGCCAGTATGCACTCGAAAATTGCGATTATCGGGCCTGTTGGAGCAGGAAAAACGACCCTCTATAATATGATTAAAACAGACCAAGAAAGAGAAATTATGAATTTTGCGAAATCTTCACGCTTTAAGATAGGTGAACTAACGTTTGATATATGGGATTTTCAGCTTAACGATAATTTCTCTCTCCTATGGTCTAAATTTGTTAAAGGTTCAGATCTTTGTATATTAGTTATTGATGTATCAAGATATAATCTTAAATTAATTGATCATTTTTTAAAGCTTCAAAAAATAGATGGTAAATTTTCCAGAATTCTAATTTTGGGGAATAAAATTGATTTGGCTTCCGAATTGGACATTAAAAAATTAAAAAATGAATTAAATCTGAAAGATTTAAGAGAAATCTCATTAATTTCACCTCAAGCAAAAGCTCAGGTTTTAACTTATATTAGAGAAGCTTTACAAATGAAAAAACCATTGCCGCCTAATTTTACTCATCTCATAAAAGAAGCAGAAAAATTAGAGGAAGCTAAAAATTTAACGGCTGCAATTTCTAAATATAAAGAATTAATAAATATATGTAATCAATATCAGGAATTTACTTTTCTTGAGACTTTTGAAACAAAATTGAAACGATTAGAAGAATTAAGGAAAGAAGAAATTAAGAGAAAAAAAGAATTAGAGCTAAAGAAAAAATTTGCCGCACCTAAGAAAATCAAATTTAAACAAAAAATAAAAGTAAAAGCACTTCCGACTGTTAAATCCTTACCTAAAACAGCCCCGATAACTACCAGAAAACCAGCTGTAAAAAATGCTCAAAATTCCAATTTTCAAAAATCTGCTAATATCGGAGAGAGAACGGGTTTAAAGTTAGAAAAAATAGAGATAAAATTACCTCCGCTCCAATCAAAAAAAATAAAAGTGAAAAGTGAGGAAATTGGCGGTAATTTACCGACAAAAAATGTAAATAATATTAAAAAAACATCTGAGACAATTTTAAGCAATGATGGCCTTGATTTTGCGGAAATATTATATAAAACAATAAAAGATAAAGGCGGAGATTTAAGCTTAGCCCTATGTCAAAAATATATCAAAGAACTTTTAGAAACATTAAAAAGACCCCTCACTAAAGAGGATCTGGAAATTGCTGCAAAAGTATATATACAAAAAGAAAGAGGATATTAATCATAAATCTTTAATCTTGTAAAGGTTTCATTATTTTTACAAAATTAGGGACACCATATCTTAGCAAAATATTTTTGACGAAACCTAAATCAACATCTTTTTCACATAATAATGCTATATAGCCATAAGGTGTATCTGCTGCTAAAATTATGGCATTTTCAAAATACCACTGGAAAATAAATTTATCATAATAGGATTTCTTTAGAAAACCGAAAAATTTATCGGCATTTTTAAAAATTTGACCGATCATTGCCCCAATACTTGTATATTTCTTCATTTTATCCCAAGTTTTAGCGTATTGATATATCTCTGTACCATTTTGATCGTAAAGCATTACTCTATAAACTGCAGGATCAGATTCCATTAAAGTTTTAATAAGTTCATAAATACTATTTAATATTATTTCCATTTTAAGTATATTCCTTTTATTAAGTTCAAGATTCTATGATTAGAAAAAAAATATGGTATATATTATAAAAAATACCATTATTTAAAATGTATTGAATTACCAAAAATATAATTATAATAAAAAGGACGATAAGAGGGATATAATGCCTTCTTTTTATCGGTTTAACTGATTCCCGTTCCGCATACCTGGGTTCATTTCCGAAATATATTTGTACATAAAGTACTGCAATTACAATTAATAAAATTCCAAGATATAAGATTAAAAGAAAAAATATAATGGCATTTATTGCATGTAATAAGGAATTATCCAAAGCTTTATTCAAAAAGAGATTCAATAGAGAATTTAAAGTAAGATAACTTATAGGAAATGAAATAATTAACCCGGATACAATTAATGATATCCCGAACCCTTTATACTTATTTATAAAATTTCCAAGAAGCTTTATATTATCATCTTCAGTCTCAAGCATAACAGGATAAAAAGTGTAGATAATTAAGGCTTTTATCGAAATTATAATAAAATAAAAGAAGATTATACTATTTAAATAAATTCTAAATAAATCCCTTGATAAACAGGATACAAAAGAGATAAGCAATAAAAAGATATTAAAATCTGCACAAATAGAATATCCGGTAACTTTCTTTATCGAATAAGTGTTTCCATCCAGAGAACTAAAGATTTCAGTTAGGATATAAGATAATGAAATTATAAGTCCAATTATAGAAATAAGCATTAAAATGAAACCAAATAAGGAATCCAATAATGAAAATGCGTTTAATATTCTGACAAGTGTTAATGTAATTATAAAAGAAAATGATGTGAAAATAATTATATTACTATAAGAACTATCTTGAAAATATCGTTTCAAATGATAAACAGAAAATGGAAATAAGCCGCAAGGGATACCAAGGCCAAATAGTATTAAAAAAGAAATTAAAATTGATAAGTTAGTTGAAACTTCTGTTACCTTAAGAGTTGTAAGAATTACGGAATCTATCCCTATAAAAATAAGATATACTGCTAATAAAAGTAAGGTTGTACTAATTCCTACGCCAAAAAAGTAGGGTTTAAGAATCTCAAATTCTTTTTTATATTCTCCAAAATAAAAAATACCCCCAATTAAATAAAAGATCAAAATAATACTTCCGAATATAATAATTATGTTTGATGTTAACACAGAACCAATTAAACATGAAATAATAACAAGAATTAAACAATCAAGGATATTCTCATTCTCGATATTTGAAATTTCATCCTTAGAAAATAGAAAAACTAATATTCCAAATGCAAGAATTATTTCAATCGTAAATATTGTACCGAATTCTAAATTTAAATAATACTCACGCTCAACAATATTATAGAGAAAAAATAAAATAGATAATAATGAATTAATAATTAGAGCAAGAGTTAAAAGAAAAATTATTAGAAATTTCCTTAAAATTCGCTCCGAATTAATAATTGAAAACAATATAGCAATAATGATAATAAATAAAGGAGCAATTGAAGCAAGAGTTATTATCGACACCATTTTAGAATTTTGACCTCTTTTTTTCTTCTTTTAATTCTATAATAGTGTCAGGAATTTTTATTTCATCCCATACTTCACTCTCTCTTTCAAAAAAAAGTAAAGACTCTACTTGTGAATAAAATTTGGGTAAAATGTATATAAATACGATATAAATAGAATTAAGAATAATTAATAGCAAAAAAATAAATTGAAAAACCGGAATAGAGATAAAAACAATCATTGTAAAGCAAAAAAGAGTATATATTAGTATACTAATTAATTTTCTTTGGGAGGGATCGCATCTTTTTAAAATAATTATTAAAACTAAAAGAAATATCACTCCATATACAATTATTCCTATTAGTTCCAGTGAGAAGTCCAAGAGATAATCCCTCCACGTATCTAAAATTTAAGAGTTCGTAATAACAATTTATTGGTTTATAATATTATTTAACAACTAAACTTTAAAAAATTTAATTAAAAATAAAGCTTAATCCAAAATATGAAAATTGCTATTTTTTGTTTTTCCCCAACCAACAATACGGCTAAAATTGGAAAAGAAATTAAGAATTATTTTGAAAATAAAGGAATTAAGATCAAGTATTTTGATATAACGAATAAAAAATCAAGAGAAATTAATTATGAGCTTTCCGAATTTAATGGAATCATTTTTGGTTCTCCTATATATTATTGGCGTGCCCCCTCATTAATGAGAAATTGGTTTGAAACTCTAAATGGTGATGGAATAAAAGCTGCAACATTTTTTACTTATGGAGGTGTTACAAACGGCGTTGCTCATTCAGATACAAAAAGGATATTAGAAAAAAAAGGTTTTAATATTATTGCCAGCGCTGAATTTGTCGGAAAGCATACTTATAACGTAGCAGGTTGGAATTTAATGCTCGATAGACCTAATAATGATGATTTTAAGGTCGCAAAAGAATTTGCTGAATTAATATATCAAAGATTTAAATCTAATGAAAATATAGATTTTAATCCCCCGACTAAAGATATTACGGAAAGAAAATTAAACATGATGGAAAAAAGATTAGGTGCAGCTATTCCGATACCTTATAGAGTGGATGATTCATGTAGCATGTGCCTTAAATGTGAAGAAATGTGCCCGAGTGGCGCGATGAATGCTGAGTTAGGAAAGCCCGATAAAGATTTGTGTATTAAATGCTATAGATGTGTATCAATTTGTCCAGAAAATGCACTTAAGGTAAAAGATATGTCCAAACAATTTGAATTCATTAAAAATTCTTTAAATTTAACGGATGATGTTTTAATGTCAAGAAAAAGTAGAATTATCTCTTAATTTTCGATATAGATTTTTAAATAGGATTTAGATTAATTAATTCTTTAAATGAAGTAATTTTTTAATAATTAATTTTTACCCAAGTATTATTATGTTCTGATGACAGAGAATATTGAGATTCCGAAAGAGCACGTCCCAATTAAAATGCAAATTAATTACGGGTTAGGATCTTTTGCAAATAATCTCTTGAATGGTTTTGTTTTTGCAAATATCACTTTCTTTTATAATCAAAAATTAGGTTTAGATGCATCTTTATTAGGAATTGCTTGGTTGCTTTTTGGAATATGGAATACTATAAATGACCCAATAGCATCATATCTCATAGATAATACAAGGACGAAAATAGGACGAAGGATTCCATATATCAGATATGGGTCGTTTTTATACGGATTAACATTTATTTTTTGTTGGTTTCCTCTCGTAGAACCTGGCAATCAAATCGGCCTTTTCTTTAATTTCTTTTTAGTAT
>CAZVTX010000093.1:0-10943 GCA_964629395.1 uncultured archaeon | reverse complement strand
AAAAAATCAAATTGGTTTAATAAAACATATTTTAGAGATATTAGATAAAAAAGATATTTGGGTTGGCAGTTTTAAACAAGAAGATTCAAAATCCTATGTCTCATCCGTATTAAGTAAAATGTACGGAAATTTTAAGCCAGCTGAACCCGATGGAATAGGTTATGAATTATTAGTAGATTTTTACAAAAAAAATTCAAACGGACTTTTCATTAATACAGCACCTTTAGGAAATCTCTATAAATTGCTTAAAAGTAAAGCTATAAAAAAAATTCCCAGAATTTTTGTTCAGAGCGGCTTTGCTGGAGCAAATTGTATTCCCGTTGAGAAACAAATAAGAAAATTTAAGGGTCTTTATGAATATCCCGCATATAATTTTAACGGATTTATTAAAGGTGCATGGGAATTCCTTAATACACATATAATTGAGAAAAAATTTCTTATTTCCAAAGATGTAACTCATAGAATAATTTATGATAATCAATTGCATGAAAAGATCCTTAAAGTAAAAAAAGAAAAACCTGAATATAATTTGATGTGGAATGCTATGGAAGTTTATTTAAAACGTAAACCTGAAGGAAAAAGATTACACGATCCTTTAATCGCTTGTGCCGCCTTGAATCCTGATATAATTACTTTTAAAGAGGTTAAATGTTATAATCATGGAACCAATTGGGGCTCTTATGAAGCAAAAAATACAAATATTTTTATTAGTGTTGATGTTGATGTTAAGAAATTTCTAAAGACTTTCATTAATGATAACTAAAGAATTTCTAAGAGATACGTAATATCATAATACAGTGATAACATAGTCTTTTAATTATCTAATTAAATTCTATTCAAATCAAGAGTCATTGAAAAATTTGAAAAAATAAAAAAAAACCTAAGGTATATATAATGACTTTAAAGTGGGACTGCCAACAGAAAAGTAATAATTTTGGATTTAAAATTAGTGATTTGGAACCTAATGAGAGCAGATTTCACGCAATATATTTTGTTGATGGGATTTCTGGAGCCGTGCTTGTTAGCAATCAATATTCAAAAAAGGCAATATTTTCCCAAGGATATGAAGATTTAATTAGCAGTTTTCTAAGTGCTATTAATATGTTCATAAGAGAATTAAATAATGATGGAGAGGAAATTCAGGAAATTAATTTTAAGGGAACAAGAATATTATATGAGAGGCGAGGGCGGTTAATTTGTATTGGAATTTCCAAAAAAACAGATTTAGAATTAGAAAGGCAAATTTTACACAATATATTAAATGACTTTTATTGCAAATTTGAAAAAGAGATAAATAGATTTAACGGAATAATAGAACCGAAAATATTAAAATATAAATTTAAATTAGATGGAAAAATTAACACAAATTTTAATCAAAATTTAAATTTCGCACATTAATCTATATTATAAGAATTATTTATTCTTTTTCATCATTATCCTTATGTTCGCTTTGCTTTTCAATAAAAGGTTCAATAACCTCCTTAATTCCGTTTATATCAGGACTTAATTTCCTTTTTTCCGCTTCAATTTCTCGCTTTTTATCAATTCTAAATGCCTTCTCACTTATTGATGTTTTTATCGCATCAGCAGTCTTTTTTATGTTAGGGTGCAATTCCTTTTTTTGAGCATCTAATTCACGTTTTTTAGAGATGTAAAATGCTTTTTCTCCCACTGATTTTGAGATTTTTTCACCAATAGCCTCGATATCTGGCTTTATATTTTTCTTTACGGTATCAATCTCCCTTTGCTTATCAATATGAAAAGCTTTCTCACTGATGGAAGCCTTAATTGCATCTGCAGTTTTTTCAAGATTTAGTTTAATTTCCTTTTTTTGAGCATCTAATTCGCGTTTTTTAGAGATGTAAAATGCTTTTTCCCCAACTGATTTTGAAATTTTTTCGCCTACCCCTAAAATATCAGGTTTTAGCCCTTTTTTTTGAGCATTCAATTCTTTCTTTTTTCCAATTAAAAATGCTTTTTGACCAATTGAACTACTTATTAAATCTGCCGTTTTCTTAAGATCAGGATTTAATTCCATTCTTCTAAAATCTTCTTCTCTCTTTTTATCTCTAATAAAACTCAAATTTGCTATTAATTTTGAAATTTCTTTTTTACTTTTTTCAAAAGATTCATGTCTTTCTTCTTCAATTTTTTTCAAATATTCAATAAGATTTTCTCGTGAAACCTTTTGTAAATTTTGTATAATCTCTTTTTGCTTTTCGATTTCTTCAATCGAATTTGATGCCGATTCTTTAACCAAAAAACTCACTTAACCTAAAATAATTTAATACTAAATATTACATAACAACTCATATATAATAATATTCTTTTTTTTCAAAAATCAATATTAAGAATGAGATAAAAATAAGAAAATTATTTAATAGAAACTGGCTCCAAATCATTTCCAATTGATTCCATGAGACTGAGCATCGTCAATCTCATTGCAAGCATCTCATTAACTTCTGTTAATAATTTCTTGTATGATTCTGAATCTTTAGATAAATTATATTCTTCAGCTAATTTATTAAATTCCTTTAGCATATTCTCTTTTATCTCATCTTGTTTATCAAGGTTAAGAGCTTGCTGTTCTAGCCAATCATTAATAGCAAGTTTAATTTTAGAGGATATCTCATCATCAGAGATTATAACCTCTTCTTCTTCTAATTTAGATTTCTTGTCTAAATATGATTGATCACTATACATTGGCTTTAATAATAATCCTAAATTAATGATCAATGGCTGAACCCCAAGCCTTTCAAAAGAATCTGCTAGAAAATTCAAAACTTGTTCTTTTTGGGAGATGTTAGCGTAATCAATATATTCCTGGATAAATCTCATAATCGCATTTTTAATTAATAACTCATCAAAATCGTCAATACTCGTCAGCTTTATTTGTAGGGTATTTTTAATACAATTATACACAGAAGTCATGAATTCCCTAATATTTTTAAACATTTGAAAATAGTAGATGAAAGTAAGAATTTTACTCAAAATTTCTAATCTTAATTCTTCCGTTTTAAATTTCTCATTAATTATTGACTTAAGATCGAAAGAAGAATCGGATATTGAAAGGAACCGCTGAATTTCAATATATTTCTCTTCTAAATTCATCAATTTATTTAATGTTTGAAACATTATTAAAATCTTTTTCTCAAAAAAACATTTAACTAAAGAAAAAAAAGAATTTTTAAATGAAATCTAAAAATTATTTTACAGGATCAAAAATATACCATAGATAAGCATCGTAAGTATAAAATTTTGCCATCGTATCCGACAATTTTGCTTCTCTTGCTAAGATTGCAGGTAATTTTGCAGGAAAAAATGCATCTTTCATGTCATACATATGTTGGAGAACTTTTTTAACGCTTTTTGGACCATCGTACTTATCTAATGAATTTTTATTAATAACTGATTTAAGATTTAATTTAACATCTAATTCTTTTTCTACAAATTTACCAAAATCATCAAAAATATCCATATCTCCTGTGAAATTTTCTAAATCGTGTTTATGCTTCTTTTCATATTTATTTAAAAGAGATAAACATTTATCACGCATTATTGAACCTATTGTATCATTGGAAATTAAACTTATTCGCAATAAATTTCCATCTATAATAGAAATAGCAAAATCTCCATATTGAATTGCTTTAAAAGAGCGGTTTCCCGGTTCAATGCCTAATTGCTCACATATAACTGACTCAAAACTACTAAAAGCTGTTAAAAAACCACTAATAAAATTCTCTTTGATTCCCTCTCCTTGGTTATAATAAACCTTTGCAAAACAAGCTCCACTTTGGCGATGAATAGCCATAATTATTTGTAAAGTTGTAATATCATCAAAATACCTTACATCTTGAAGGATTTCATATTGAGTTTTATTTCTTAACCTTGGCATTATTATCTTTTAAAGAAAATACAATTATTCTGAATTCAGCGAATTTAATTTATAATTCTTTCATTAATATGATATTTTATCTTTTTTTTATTTTTAAAGTTGGCGATTAAAAGATATTTAATTTAGAAAATTGAAGGGATTAACGCTTTTGAACCATGTAGTTTTGCCGATATCATTAATTTTATTGTTTTTAGTACTGAAATAGGAACTAATGCCGTAGCAGGTACTCCTGAGAGCTTAAACATTGCCGTTGCGGTATCTGCTAAATTATTACAATTTCCCGAAAAAAATACATTTTTCTTACCGAATGCTCTCCTTAATTTTTCGCCTACTTCCTCTATTGCACAGAATCCTGCCACCAAACCTTTTGTATATCCCTCATTACGTAATTTCTCAATCAGATCATCGTCATGTCCCTTTCCCATTATTAAAAACCAGCCGCCCTTGAATCTTTCGGGAAAATCATACGCTAAAACCTGCAATAATGCCAATGGATTATTTTTGCAACCTTCACGACATAATAACTTCTTTCCTTTAACTATTTTAACATCTTCTGGAAATTTTTGAAGTAAATCCCAATCATATTTTTTATTATATTCACTTAAATCCTTACCAATTACCTCAATTTTACTTAGATCTGCGATTCCTAATCCTCTTTCATGCGCGATTTTTAAATGAGGCACATCATCCATGGTCAGACCAAAAATTCTCGCCCCTACTGCATCTACGGCGACTGTATCAGTCCCTCCAATTAAGATTTTAAAAGGAATTACCAATTCATCCTCAAATGCCGTTGGAGGATAATGCCCGTGGATTGTACCTTCAGTCCCGTCAATAATAGTAATATCGGGTTTAATATATTCATAAACATCTACTAATTTAGAATGAAGATTATAATTATGATCTTTTCCTCGATCTTCATGTTGCGGAAATCCCCACTGATTTTTAATTCCTAATGTAACTCCCGCCATAGAATGAGTCTTTAGCTTAGGAAGATTAATATAAGTTATCTTATCCCGATTATTTATTATTTTAACTATTGTTTTTGGTAATCTAAAGGTCTTTAAAATATATCCTTTCGGATCATCTTTTATAGAAGCCTTTCCTTTAAATTCAAAGGTCTCTGTCTTTTCCTCATCAAGATATATGATTTTAGCACCATTTTTCTTACATATTTTCTTATAACCCGTAATTTCAAAAACAATTCTTGTCATATTTGATTGTGTAGAGTTTTCCATAACAAAAACGTTGGCACCAAGACTCTTATAATATTTAATTACATATTCTAAAAGTTCAGGAGAAGTATAACAGTGCTTTTTAAAATCTATTCCATTTACTTTAATATAAACCTCATTAGTTTCCTTTAAGATTGGAGCACCCTCTTGTTTTAAATATGAAAACATCCTCTCCACTGCAGATGCCATAGAATCCTTAATAGATGTTATGTAAACTTTTGTCATTCAATATCACCAATTTAATTTAATTTATATATTAAGAAAAAGATTTGTATTTAATTCGTATATTAAGAAAAAGATTTTTTCATTACTAAAAAGTATTAAGACCTTAGATAATTGGTAAGCGAACTATAAATGTAGAACCTTTATTTCGCCCTTCAGACTCGACTAAAATTTTTCCTCCATGCGCTTCTACGATTTTTTTTGAAATATACAATCCCAAGCCAGAACCTTCAGTATCTATCTGATTTATTACATTTATTCTTTCAATCTTAACAAATTTTTTAAATAGTTGCTGCTTTTCTTTTTCAGTTAATCCGATTCCAGTATCTTTAATAATTATATCTACAAATTTTTCATTAGCCATTAATTTAATTAATATCAAACCTTTTGAAGGAGTATTTTTTATAGCATTTGAGAGAATATTCAATATCACTTGTTCAATTCTAATCTTGTCTGCATTTATAATAAATCGGTCATATAATTCTTCTTTTAAATATAAATCTCTTTCTTCTAATAAAAAGATTAAATCATTAGCACATTCCTTTATGGACTTCACTAAATCGAATTTTTCTTTATTAAGCTTTAATTCTCCTTGAGATTCGATATTATAAGCGTCGAGAAGATTTGATATTAATTGTTTTAATCTTTTTCCGCCTCTATTTATTATCTTAATGAATTTTAAGACATCCTCGTTTAAATCTTCTTTATAAGAATCTAATAAGTATTCAGTAGCGCTAAATAATGATATCAAAGGTGTTTTTAATTCATGAGAAGTCAATCTTAATAAATCTGAGCGCATTTGGTCAATTTCTTTTAATTTCTCATATTGAGATTCCAAAATCGTTTTGGCTTTTATTTCTTTAGAGATATCCCTTATTACGCCTACAATTTTAACCTTTTGATCGTGAATAACGTATCTTGCTATAATTGAAATATCAAGAAAAACTCTGGATTTTTTTCTTATTCGACAATTTAATTCTATATATGTCTTTGTTTTAAATAATTCATTAAACATTGATTCTACTTTTTGAATATCATCGGGATGTATGAAATTTTTAATATTTTGATTTATAACTTCATATGGCTTAAATTCAAACAATTCTTTAATTTGAGGGCTTACAAATGTTATTATTAATTTGGAATCTAATTCAAATATTACATCAACGATGCTTAAAACTAAATTTCGATATCTCTCTTCAGAAGTCTCAACTTCTTTTGAAACTTCTTCCACTTTTCTCTCCAATTTAATATTTAAAATTATTAAAGATGTTATAAAAAAAAACATACTAAAAGAGCCTAATATGGGAAAAATTCTCAACCAATCGGTAAAAAAAAAGATATAACTTCCAAAACCAAATAGAAATCCTTGAAGCATTAAAAACATAAGAACTAATCGATTAACAGTTCTTCTTTTTTTATATCTTTTAATTGCAAGAATTAAACCTATTAAAAAGATAATAGTAAAGACAATATTAATTATTAAATGAACAATGATAAAATCATTATCTTCAATTTGGATAATTTGAAAATTCATTAATCCGCTCCTATTTTTAACTCTTTAATTAAATTATTAAATTCAAGCATATTAAAGGGCTTTAAAAAATATCCATCAGCTTTAGTTTCTTTAATTTTTGAATATACCTCTGATTCGGGAACCGCTGTAATGAAATATACGGGGATTTCCTTCAAATCTTTTTCAAGTTTTATCTTTTTACATATTTCATAACCACTCTCTCCTGGAAGTAAAATATCTAAAAGAATCAATTTGGGCTTGGAATAGCGTAAAACTTCAAAAGTTTCTTCAGCTGAGGATGTCGTAAGTGTGGAAAGTCCTTTTTTCTTAAAATACTCCGTTAATAAGAGTATTGTTGATTCATCATCTTCTATAATTAAAATATCATATTTTTTTTTTTCAATTATTTTTTTTCCAAGTATTTTATTAATTATTTTTTCAATATTTACACTTTTATCATAAATTTCCTTGATTTTTAGAAGAATCTCCCAGCTTAATTCATCTTTATATTCTTCAATTAGTATTTGTGAAAATCCTTTAATTGCGTTTAATTCCTCCTTTAATTCATGAGAATATTCCGAGAATCGTCTTATATTATCTTGCTTTTCTTTGGAATTTATAAAAAAATCAACGCTTTCTCTAATTAAATTAGATAGTGTTGAAAATTCGCTATTTTTTACAAAATTATCCCATTTTTCCTTTGTTTTAAGAGGTACATTAACATTTACTCGTTTAATAGGGTTATTAGAATTATCTTTTGAATTCAAAAAAATCACCTAATGTGTATTCTAATATTATAATTGAGTATAAAATATTTAAAGATAAGTAATTATAGAATTTTATTTATGATTTATTATGATGAATTAGGATTGATAAGTAATTTAAAAAAGCAAATTTTAAATATGAGTATGGATATGTATTTAAGTGAGTACTTAAAATTTTTTAAAATAAGAGAGCGCTCAAATATCTATAAAAAGATGAGTAATTTTACAATTAATAATTAAATTTAAAAGAATATTCAGCAAGGTGCTATAATTGTCATTATTTGAAAAAAGAATAATTAATACAAACATAGAAATACCTATGCAAAATATAGGAAATAGGGTGATTTTAAAGTTAGAAAACGTAACAAAGAAATATGGAAAATTTATAGCGGTTAATAACATTAATTTAGAAGTTAAAGAAGGAGAAACAATCGGATTAGTAGGACCTAATGGAGCAGGAAAGACAACTACAATTAAAATGATAGCTAAATTATTAAAACCAACTAGCGGAAGAATTTTAATATTAAATAATGAAGGTGAACTTCAAGACCTCCATAAATCAAAAAATGATATAATACGTAGAGGTTTTCTAATTGATGTGCCTTTTTTTTATAAAGAAATGACAGCCTATCAGAATTTAAGATATTTTGCTCGGTCTCAGCATTATCCCAAAGACAAGATAGATGAAAGAATTGATTTTTTGCTCAAACTCTTTAAGCTCTATAAATGGAAATATGAAAAAGTAAAAACTTTTTCTAAAGGAATGCGACAGAAACTGGGGATAATTCAGGCATTGTTAGTAGATCCAAAAATTATATTTTTAGATGAGCCACAAACCGGCTTAGATCCTAAAGCAAGGGTTGAGGTAAGAAAAATAATACGAGATCTTCAAGCATTAGGAAAAACCATATTTGTAGCTTCTCATATGCTCCATGAGATTTCAGAAGTTTGCGATAAAATTGCTTTAATAAATCAAGGAAAAATAATTGAATTTGGAACTTTAGATGAGTTAGAGAAGAAATTAAAAATTAAAGAAATTCAATTTCGCACATTAGAAACAATCTCTAATGAAAAAGCCGATATTATCATTAAAAAATTAAGAAATATATTATCGCCTTATTTAGATAAAGACATACATTCCGATTCAGAATTAATTGAATATAATCCGAATAAACAATTATTTAAAATATATTATAATGGAGAAAGCATAGCTAAGGCCGAAATCTTAGAAATTTTAGTTAGCAAATTTAAAGATGACTTTAGAGTAATTTCTTTTTCGGAGCCAGATACAACCCAATTAGAAAGAATTTATCAAGAAATGATTGTGGAAGATAATAATAACACAAAAAAGGAGGGAAAAAATGAATGAATATTTTAAAAGAAGTTTATATCTCTATTGAGCCTGTTGGAACAACATTATTATTCGAATTAAAAAAACAATGGAAAAAATTATTAGTTTTTATTGGAATGTCAATAGGATTCGCACTTTTAGGTAGTTATTTACCTTATCTTTTAGCTCCTGACAACCCATTGCCATCAACTATTACTGATTTTATTCAAGATTCGTTTAGTTTTATAACGATGATTATAATATTCTCAACATGCTTCTTTTTTGGAGGGATAATAGTCGAGGAATTTAGTGAAAGGACGGGACATATTGTTTTTCCTATAATTAACCGATATAAAATTCTTTTCGGTAAATATTTAGGAGCATTTATTATGGAAATTTTAGTCATTGCAGCTTACTATTCAACCTTAATGTATTTAGGATTTATGTACTATGGCAATCCATTACCATTGAGAATAATTTTTAGCTTTCTTATGGCAATCCTTTATATGCTCGCAGTCAGCGCATTTGTTACAATGTTTAGTTCCTTTATGAAAAGCATAAGTATGACTATTGTTGCAACTATTATGATACTTCTTATAGTGAATATGATGGTTGATCAAATAATCGGATTAACCATTCCTGATTTTGAACAAATTTATTCACTAAATTACATGTCAAATCTAATAGAATATGTACTAGAACCAGAATTTCCTAAGGAAAGATTTATAGAAATTTCTTATGGCCCAGGAGATGCCTTCAAAACTAAAAGGTGGCTAACTCCAACGATAGAAACTGGCATTATGATTGCATTATCCTATTTTATAATTTGTATAATTATTTCATTAAGTATTTTCAGGAGAAAACAATTTTAAAAGAGGTGAAATTATGAGAAAAATTCAATTTATTGCAGCATATAAAAAAAGAAAAATATTTTTTTCAGGGATTTTAATAGTTTCGATATTCGTATTAAATATAACGCTGTTTGCTGTTATTGGCGTCTCTACGAATGAACAATATGAACTTAATATTGAACGAGGGAGTATAATTTATGAAATTGAGGATTATGATAAAAATACTTGGAAAGATTCAATAGGAGATACGCAAACGCCCGGAGACTTTTTTAAAGGAAGTGCAGATGATATAGGCGCCACGGGTAAATACTTAATAAAAGGTTTTAGTGAATCGAAGTGGAACATGTATGATATGTTAATAGAATATTTTGGAGTATTAAAGTCAATGTCGATGGAGGACGCTCAACAATTTATTTTAATGGCTAATTTTACTGAAGATGATATTATAAATGAGTATGATGATGAATATAAGGTTTGGATTGTAATAGTTGCAAAATGGAATTTCAATTCAGATGATTTTGAAGAAGAACCAGATGAAGATAATCTTTATATTCCTGTATTAAAAGATCCTACGCAGATTAAAACTATTTTGCAGAATTATAATGATTGGGCATTAAAGGTCAAAAATATTGCTATAATGATGAATTTAGAACCGTATACAATTTTTAGCGGAGATGAATTTTTCTGGCAATTAATTTCTAATAATGTTCCATTTGCAAGTCCGATTCAAAATTATATGGAAAACATAATTAAAACTTTGGGAATAAATAATACAAAAATAGACGGCCAGACAATTCAAATAGAAAAAAAAGGAAATACTAATTATATCATTGAGATTGAATATAATTCAATAGGAATTCAATCAAAAATCGAATTCAGAAATTCCGAGAATAAAGTTTTTTATAGAATAACAAGTTCTAGAAGTGTCGAGATTGCATTAATGCTATTATATATTATCCTGATAGTATTCCTTTCTGCAATTGTAGTAATTACAATTTGGCGTAAAAAAATTAAGTCAAAAAGGAATGCTTTAGAAGTATAGATAATATCCAGTTTTAATATTTAATTTTTTTTTTATTATTTGAGTTTAAAATATTAAATAAATATATGATCCAAAGGATCATATTTATATA
>CAZVTX010000092.1:5899-11124 GCA_964629395.1 uncultured archaeon | reverse complement strand
TATTAAAGGATATTATTGATAAAAATATGGAGAATTTTAGGGGGTTATTATGAAAAAAACGGGCGTTTTTTTTCATGAATTATTTAATAAAAAAGTATGGCATATTATAAACGATAAATTCCGAAATTTTCCTGAAGTAATGAAAGAGGAATTAAATTTACCTAATGTTGAACTAATTATACCTCAAAAAGTTTCCGATGATTTGCTTTTAAAAGTTCATACGCCTCAATTTTTAAAGAATCTTAAAAAGGCGTGGTATTGTGAAGGCGCTTATTTAACGGTTGGAGGATGTGTACAAGCGAGTGAAATGATAATGGAAGGAAAACTTCGAAATGCTTTGGTTTTTGGAGTAGCTGCCGGACATCATGCTGAACGGAATTATGCATGGGGCGGAACTTATGCTTCTGTTTCGGGACCAGTTGTGGTTAATCTGCAGGAAAAATATCCCGGAACTAAGATTGCGATTTTAGATACCGACTCGCACCACGGAAATGGCACCAGAGATGTTACTTTCGGCAATCATGATGTCCTTCATGTATGCTTTTGCTCTTCCAATATAATAGAGGATGACGGAACAAAAATTTGCGTTGATTGCGGATATAATACTAATGATGATGATTATCTTTCTCTTGTAAAAAGAGAATTTGTGGATAGATTAAAAGATTTTAAACCAGATATCATCCTTCATTTATTAGGACACGATACTGCGAAAGGCGATTACGGAGATCGCGGGCTTTCTCTATCATTTTTCCCTAAATTAATTGAGATGATTAAAGAAGCATCAAAGACTTGTAATGAGCGTTATTTGATTAACACGCATGGTGGTGCTGATGTAAGCATATGTGAATTTGTTTATAAAAATGCGATAAGAATTTTAGCTAAGGAATAATTTTTACGCATCCTTGTCCTTTATCTTTTATTATTGTCTCTCCTACTTTAACAATTCTTTCCGCTAATTCCGTGATTTTCCATTTTTCATAGCCTTTAACGTATGTAGAAAAGGTATTTTTAAGAGGTTTTTTCCATTTATCAGGTATCTCTTCAGCACCTATTTGAGCCCCTACAATTGCTCCAACATTACCGCAATTGCAATCTGTATCCAAGCCCATCATCGCAGCCACACAGATGGAACGGCCTAATGTATCTTTTTCATCTTGAGCTCCATAAAGAAGCGATAATACTATTATCCCTGCGTTAGGTAAAACATGCACACCTGATATTACTTTATTTAAAAATACAATCGCTCTCTTACTAAATAGCGGCTCTTTTTTAATAAGTTTGGACCACCTTATTTCTTTCCAGATCCGCATCAGCTCTTTCCTTGCTTTCCGAAAATTATTTGGATATTTTTCGTAAAGCCTAATCGAATTAAATATTATATAAGAATAAAGGCTCTTATCGGGCGGAGGCAATAATTTCAATACTTTTTCAATATTTTTTCTTATATTATTTTCGAAAAATGCTTCGGAGATTAAAGATGCAACAAAAACTTCTCCTTCAATACCTATACCAGAATGAGATATTGTTCCATCCATTTCTGCATAATATTTTGCTAATTCAGGACAGCCGGGAGTTATTTGTCCCCAAATATCGGCTCTCATTTGAGCGCCTATTGCATCGTAAAAGATATTATTAATTTTACCTGAAAGTGGAGGGAAAATACCTTTTCTTAAATTATTTATAGCGGCTTTTTCTGCGGTAAAATAGTTTTTATATATGCTTCGAAGCCATTCTTTTGCGATATCATTTGCCGTTAAATCCGGCCCATATTTTTCGAGAGCTAAGAGTGCACAAATTTCATACATTTCATCATCGTTTACATAATCTAAATTAATCTTTTTGGGAAAATAAGATAAATTTTTATATCGTCTTCTAATATATCTATAAGGTTTAAATTCCAACGGAGCGCCTACGAAATCTCCCGCAATTCTGCCGAGCCAAGAGCCCAAAACTTTATTAAAATATTCCTTTTTGTTCAATTCCCTCATAAATCGATAAAAAAGAGTATTTTAAGAAAATAATTATTTATATTATTCTTGACTTGTTAAATATTTCCAATCCGGTCTTGTTGCCACTAGAGTTGTAGTTTCTTCAATATATTCGGATAATTTTTCATCGACTCTGCAAAAAGTAACAATTTTATCAAGATCTTGAAGTTTGCTAAAACTACATTCTACAATGAGGTCCCAACCGCCGTAAACGGGGGTCGCATAAGTGACCAGCCAATCTTCTCCTTCTTCGGTTGATTTTAAACCTTTAAGGCGGTCGACAACCTCCCATTCTGAACCAATTACTTTCAATCTTATTAAGATATAGCCTCTATAATAGCCCAATTTACATCACTTTAGTATAAAAATTTTTTTCTAAGAATTGTTTTTCTTGATTATATTTAAAAATACTTAATAAGGATTTATTTTTTTTGATAAGAAAGATTATAAAATTTTATATTATCAAATAATAAGAAATTTTCAATAAAACGAGAGCGATGTGTTATAAGCATGGAAGATGAGGAGATCAAGAAAATTCTATGGATTGCGGGATTAAAAAATGCCGTTGAATTCGGCGGTAAACCAAATAAAAAGGCAGTTATGGGTAAATTAATGGCTCAAAGAGCTGATTTAAGACCAAAAGCAAAAATAATTATTCCAATATTGGATCAAATTATTGAAGAAATTCAAAATTTAAGTTTAGATGAGCAAAAGGCAAGATTATTGGAATTAGAACCTTCTGCATTAGAAAAAAAGGAAAAAATTAAAGAAAGTAAAGAGCTTCCTGAATTACCTAATTTAGATAAATTTGATAAAGTAATAATGAGGTTAGCACCTTATCCGAGTGGAGCGTTGCATATCGGAAATGCACGGATGATTATATTAAATCATGAATATGTTAAAAGACATAAAGGTGAATTATATCTTTTTTATGATGATACAATAGGTAGCCCTAAAGCTTTAAGAGATAGTCCTAATGCAAAATATGTCATTCCTGAAGCTTATGATTTAATTAAAGAGGGGTTAGATTGGTTAGGCATTAAGGTTGATAAAATATTTTACAAGAGCGATCGCCTCGAAATTTATTATGAGTATTGCGAAAAATTGATAAAAGATAATTTAGCTTACGTTTGTCTTTGTTCTGCTGATGAATTTAAAAAATTCAAGAGTTCTAAAAAAGCTTGTCCGCATAGAGAACAATCTATAGAGAAGAATTTAGAAGAATGGAAAAAAATGCTTGATAGGGAATATCATGAAATGGAAGCCGTGGTTCGATTAAAAACTGGTATGGACCAAAAGGATCCAGCTTACAGAGATATTATTATAATGCGAATATCCGAAGCAGAACATCCAAGAGTCGGAACTAAATATACTGTTTGGCCAATGTTAGAATTTTCTTGGGCGATTGATGATCATCTTGTGGGGATTACGCATATATTGCGCGGAGTTGATTTAATTAAGGAGGATTTTGTCGAAAATTTTATCTGGGATCATTTTGGTTGGAAAAAAGCAGAATTTCTTCATTATGGTAGAATAAAATTTCCTGATATGAAGCTGAGTAAAACTTATGCAAGAAATATGATCCAAAAGGGGATTTTTCGAGGTTGGGATGACCCTCGCACTTGGAGTTTACAATCTCTAAAAAAAAGAGGGATTCGACCGGAAGCTTTAAGGGAAGCACTTTTAGACTTAGGAATGTCTCTTACTGGAATAACATTTTCTGTAAATTGGCTTTACGCAAAAAATAAAGTGATAATTGATGATTTATCCGATAGATATTTTTTTGTTGAAGACCCTTATGAATTGATTATTAATAATGTCCCATTCTCGGAATATATATCAGAACCTTTATTAAATCCTAATCATCCCGACAAAGGTACCCGTAAAATCCATTTAAAATCAGATGGTGATCTCTATAAACTTTTTATTGCAAAAAAAGATGCTGAAACACTAAAGAAAGACAGTATTTTCCGATTAAAAGATTTCATAAATGTTTCCGTTGTAGATAAAGGTGTTGAAGGAAAAATAGTTGCAAATTTTCATAGTAAAGAATTAAACCGTGAATTTCCGATAATTCATTGGGTACCGCAAGATTCTAATATTTCAATTAAAATACTAAAACCCGATGGAGTAATTTCAAGAGGTAAGGGTGAAATAAACCTATTAAAAATACCTATGGAAACACCAATACAATTTGAGAGGTATGGCTTTGTTAACCCTATCGAATTAAATGACAAAGAATTGTTTTGCTATTTTACTCACTAAATATTTAATTTTATAAAACGAATCATAATATTTTGATATTTTTTCATTCTTTTAATAAACTTTAATAATTTAAACTTCAATCAGATTATCATACATAATCGAATAATTTTCGGATGATTTTCTTTTGGTAAATCATTTACCTTGTAAAAGATGCGGAGGGACTTTAAGTTTAGTTGAGGGCTCACTTGCACAGTGTTTTTTTTGCGGAGTTAAAACGGAATATTCTGAGGCATTAAATTTGCTGAATACATATCTTACGGAAATCTTGAGTATAAATTCAATCGATAATATTTCAGAAAATTTAACTAAAGAGGAACTCGAACGTAGAAAAAAAGCAATTCATTCGCTTTTTCATGATTTAAATTCCAGATATTATGAATATAAATACCTTATTATCACCAGAATTGATGATGTTGAAATAGAGAAAGAGAAACTATTGGATTTAATAAGAGATACAGGAATTTTAAAAATTATTGTGGAAGAAGCAATACTTCCATTTTTAGATGAGGGTGTAAGTAAAGATGAATTTTTAAATATTAGAAATACATGTTATATTTTCAATAAATCGCTTTTAGGTCTTTATTTTAGCTATTTAGCTAAAAATCAATATGAATTAAATGATTGTTCTACATCTTATCAATATGTAGAGAGGAATTTCCAAAATATAGTTCAATTTTGTGATGAAGTAAAAATAGAGATTTCCGCCGATAATCTCACCGATACAAAAATCTTATTTTCCGTTCTCGAAGAATTTTCAATTTTATTAAGAGATATTCTAACCGAAAATCCAAATTATTCATCTGAAAAGTTTGAAAATTTAATTTTGAAATTAAATGAAATACAAAAAAAAGATTATAAAATATTAAATCTGCAAGCCCAAATTGAGAGAATATATTCTTTAGGACGTGATACGAGCCTTTTATTAGAAGAAATAAGAATATCTGAAATTTTAAAAATAATTGATCCTTTTCA
>CAZVTX010000092.1:1860-5799 GCA_964629395.1 uncultured archaeon | reverse complement strand
ATTTCAGAAAAACATTCCGATTTTGATCAATATATTTTGAAATTTATTAATAAAATAATTCGTGAATTTGAAGATTACAGAAATGAAAAAGCATTATCACTTCAAGAACAGCGGGAGAAATTCAAATCAGAATTAAATCCCCAAATTCAGAGATTATTAGATGCAAGTTTTACTTTGAATGAAGAATTAATTCCTTATCCTCTATTTATTGAAGTTATAATGATAAGTAAGATATTAACGGTTGGCATACCTGAAAAAATAACGGTTTTATTAGAAAATCCCTCGAAAAATATAATTAAGAATATCAATGTTAGTTTTTTTGTTCCAAATTCATTTCAATCACGATTAAGATTTGCTCAAATTAAAAAACTTAAAGGAAATGAAAAACGAGAGATAAAAACTGAAATTATTCCCACCGAAAAGGGCATTTATCATTTTATGGTAATGGTAGAATACCAAACGGTTGGCGAAATGTTTTGGATGCCCTCAATTAAATTTGAACTTGAGGTTAATGAAGAATTATGAATTATATTTTTTTGTTTATGTAAAATTATTTAATTTCTTAATTTTTTTTATTTCTTAGAGAATATTGAGATTTTTAAAATGACTGAAGAAAATAATAATATAAATGATAATGAAATAGAATGGCAATTTTGTCCTATATGCGGTAAGAAATTACCTAAAGTTGAGGGATTAAGATATTGTATTTCTTGCGGTATAGATTTAAAATATCTAAAAGAAAATAAAAAATTACCGATATCCTATGACTTTAAAGGAAAAGATGTTGGATATTTTCAAAATCAATATAATTTCTTGAATATATCGAATCAAAATTATTCTCCTTATACATCATCTACTATAATTACCTATGAAAGTGATAATATTATTTGGAGCACCAAAGCTTCAATAATTCTACCGTTATTAGCATTTGTAGTAATGAATTCGATATTAATCGGAATAATGGTTATATTATTTTTATTTTCACCTAATATGAATACAATTTTAAATTTGATAAACAATCCATATTTCATTGTAATCTCCAGTTTAATTGAAATAATATTATTTATTATACCTATAGTTTATATCAGAAAATTTTATCCGAGAACTTCATGGAAAAATAGATTTAAAATTCTAGGTTTTACAAAGGAAGGTTATACAAATTTAAAATTATTAAAAGAAATTTCAATTGGATTAGGGTTTGCAGTTTTAGGGTTATTTTTAGTTGCAGGGTCTACAATATTAATCCGATTTATAATAGAATGGATACTCGGAATAAAATTAAGGACAAGTTCAGATCAATTAAATAGTGATATAGATTATTTTTTGAAAAATGCAGATATCTTTTCTTTAATTGCACTTGTAGCTGTAATGATTTTTATAGTGGGAACAAGTGAGGAAATTTTATTTAGAGGTTTTATGCAACGTGGATTAGTCCGAACATTAGGCGAAACTGCAGGTATTCTAATAACTGCTTTTATCTTTGCATCAATTCATTTGGTCTCATTATTTTTAATAGGATTGAACATTTTTAGCCTAATAATTAATTTAGTTTTAATGTTTGTACCATATTTCTCAATATCACTCATGCTTGGATTACTTTTCAAATGGAGAAAGGAAAATTTAATTGCTAATGTAATCGCTCACGGTGTATATAATTCTCTAACGTTGATTATCGCATTTATTTATTTTACAGCTTTTTAAATTGGAAAATTTCTAAGGTGTTAATCTTGTCAATAAAAGAAATCCTTAATGGTAAAGCTTTATCAAAAAAGGCAAAAATAGGGATAGGGATTGGACAAGATAAAAGTCAAAATAATTTAATTGCATCAATTTGTTCGGAATTTGCTGTAAAAAACAAATGTGAAATTGAAATTATTGGAAAAGCTGAAAATATCGAAGAATTATCCGATAATATTAAAAAGAATAAATTGATTTCATTAATTAAATCGAACTTTCCGGAAAAAAAATTAATAGAGTTATTAATTCAAAATAAATTAAATGCTATAATCAGAGGTTCTTTAAGTTCAAGTAATTTTTTAAAAGAAGTAAAAGATCAATTTAATATTGATGAAATTTTAAGGTTAGCCTTATTGGAAACTTATGATAAGCAACAATTCTTTTATGGCCCTGTCGGAATAGATGAATGCAATAACTTAAATAGAAAGAAAATGTTCCTTGAGAATGCTATAAAAATCCTAAAAAATTTAGGGATTGAACCTAAAATTAGTATTTTAAGTGGCGGACGTCTTGGTGATCTTGGTCGAGATCCTCATGTTGATGAAACTATTAAAGAAGCATGGCAAATAATAGAATATTTTTCCGAAAATGCCCCAAATATCTCAATTTTCCATGACCAAATATTAATAGAAAATTCCGTATATAAAACGAAGGCAAATTTAATAATTGCTCCTGATGGAATCTCAGGAAATCTTATTTATCGAACGTTGGTTCATCTAGGGGGCGGAAATGCTTATGGTGCGATATATATGAACCTTGAACGGACTATAATCGATACTTCGAGAGTAGGAAAGCCAACGGAAATAAAAGGTGCATTAATGCTTGCTTTAGCATTTTCTTCCTAATTTTTTTTAGAGATTTTCTTAAGCATTTGTTTTAACATTAAAGCAATATAACGACCACCTAAAGGAATTATCGAAAAAGCCGATTCATAAGTCATTTTTAAGTAAATCTCAATAGGATATAAATAACCAATTGAATCATTTGCAAGTTCAATCATAAATATCTTTTTAGTAGGTAATAATTTCTTACCAAATTCAATAATTTTACGCCCTAGTTCCAGAAAGTATTCGCCAGGAGTGGTTAATATTAACGCATCGCATATTTCTATAATTTGAAGCTTAGTTAATACATAAGAATTCATTTTAAGACCCTTTTTATCCAATTTAAAAAAAACACTACTCTTTAAAGCACCAAATTTTGCAAGAGCAGAAAAAAATTTTATTTTTCTTCTAAAAAAGAGCCTTCGGAGTGCAGATCTTATATCAGAACCATAATCATAATCTTTTATCGGAATTCGGATATTTTTCTCCAACACTGAAATAGCCCGACAATCTTTACATTGAATTTTATTTAACGCTATTATGGAATATTTAGCGATGATATCGCCGATTCTTTTCGCATCCTCCCATGTTCCTCTCTGCTGATAAATATCGGAAGTTTTTAATCCATTAATTACTTTTCTTTGCATTTTAATTTTCAATTCCATAGATAATGGGTTTATTTCGCCGCAAGGACCGTTAAAATAAGCAATATAAGCATTCGGAAATTCCCGTTTTAATGCATCCACTAAGTATCCGATGTAATCTGCCGTAATTAACGTATTTTCTCTGGGCAAAACGGTTCCATGACAAGCATAATTAACTATCACACCTGAAATTGTTCCTTTATTTTGAGATGAATTGCTAATTACTTTTATAATAGTTATCGGATATTGAGCTTTATCAAAATTAAATGGTTCTATGCGATTTATCATAACCCTATCATGTTCGGGAATTTCAATTTGTCCTACGCCTATTAAAGATTCTTGCCGATTTTTATAAGCTTGAATAGCACATCTAATTATTTTTTTTCCTAATTTTATTAATTCTTCTTGTTCAGGACGGGGTTTAAAAAAACCTTTAAATAAAGTGATTGAATTATTGCCTACACGGAAAAATCCTTTATAATCTGGTGCATGATGTGTATGAGTCGCAGAAATCATTATTAAGGTAGGATTAATCGGAATTTTTTGAGAAATTATCCTTTTTACTATATCTGCGAACGTGCCATCAATAGCAATGATATCGCAAACAATTAGGAGCGTCCTCGAATTTAAATCATTCTCATCTGCCTCAAAATAAACGCTCCTAACATATATATCATCATGAACACCACTACAATATTTTCGGGGAGAATAGCCCGCTAATTGTAGAGGTTTAT
>CAZVTX010000092.1:0-1760 GCA_964629395.1 uncultured archaeon | reverse complement strand
TGAACACCACTACAATATTTTCGGGGAGAATAGCCCGCTAATTGTAGAGGTTTATCCCTTCCCGATAAATCGGGGGTTATTTTTAACTCTGAAAAACCTACCTTCATCTTTAATTCATCAATAGAATCCTATAATTGAGATTATAAAAATTGGGAGTCCCGCAATAAAGACCCGAAAAAATATTTTTAATTTTTTATATTTAATATCTCTATTTTCTTTTAAATAAGAGTTTTGAACAATTATAGGTGCTAAAATTAAATTTAATGAGGAAATCCCAAATCCTAAAAACATAAAATTGGAAATATAAGTTTGAATCAATAATAAAGGAATTAAAATAATAAATATTAAGATTAAGGATAAACATTTTAATAACGATTTTTGCTGCTCAATATTCTTCTTGAAAGGTTTTAATAAAATATAATAGAGAAAAATCATACCAAGCAATCCTGAAATGAAAATAAAAATATTTAGCCAGTCATAATAATTCTGAATAATAATAACATTGATATTTTTCTCTTTTTGAAATTCTTCAAATAGATCCCTTACTTTATAATATTTGAAAGTTCTCTCGTTCTCATATGATATTGCTGACGCATCCCAAGGATAAGGAACATGCAATTCACTCCATAAAATAATCGTCATCCCAGATTTAAGACATGCATTATATTCTTCCTCTAAATCTTCTTCAGTAATTTCTCTATGCCAATCGTTTAATTGCAATTCGGCGACTCCAAAACCTATATTACCTTTAATATATTGCGAATGTTTTCGGCTGAATGTCTCAAGTGAAGGCGTATTTTCAATAGTTTCATAATAATCATAAAGGATAATATCAACGGGAGCGAGGTTTGTCTGCGTATTTAAGTTATTTGCAAAATAGTTAACTGCAGTAAAATGATTGGGATCAAGAGATTTCACATAATCATTTAACCATGATAGATAAAAGTAAATATTACCGGTGATGATATAATCTTCATCGGGGTCGGTAATTGTATGAGTCATTAAATCGGGCTCGTTTTCCAATTGATATGCAAAAAGGTTTTTACGATTTTTATATCTTTCAATCGTGTTTTTGATGAATGATTTTACCATTTCTAAGAAATTAGGATCTTGTAGATCAATTCTATATGGAAACCATTCTGGCAACGATGCTTGAACCCAAACTTTACTTGTTTTAATCGGGCCAATCTCAAGTAATACATAAAAGTCTTTTCCTTCAGTATAATTTTCAATCACATCAAAAGCATAATCTAAAATAGAATAGTTGTATTTTCCTTTCTCACTTTCAATTTCAAACCAATTAGCACAAATTCTTATAAAATTGCATGATTCGATAGCCCATATTAGATCTTGTTTAATTATGCTTAAATTAAAGCGTTCCATTTTTGCTGAATCATCCCAAGCCTCTCCAGGACCATTAAAATGAATCCAATGATAATCCCAACCCATTAAGCGCAATTCTTTTCCATCGGATTTTTTATATATCCTCCCATCTTGTATGTAAAAATCCTTTGATTCATTCCGAAAATTGGAAGGCTGAATATGTGAAGGAATAAAAAGATAAGCGGAAAATATAATAAATATTATAAGAATGATAATTTTAGCTTTCCTACGTTTTAAAGAGATACTGTTAAAGGAAATATCTAGCTTGGTAATAAATTTGGGAAGTTTTTTAACTTTTTTACATTCAATAAGAATAATAATCAACCCAAAACCAATTAAAATTATAATACTTAGCCAAAATATAGGATTAATTATTG
>CAZVTX010000091.1:0-11139 GCA_964629395.1 uncultured archaeon | reverse complement strand
TTGATTAATACCAAAATCTAAAAATATTTAAGATTGTTAATTGATCTTATTATCGGATTTCTACGAATAGGCGTAAATTTATAAATTTAATAAGTGTTTTTATTGAAAAAACGAAAGGATAAGAGAGTAAATTTCGATTCAATTAAAAAAAGTTTGAAAAAATTCAATATAAATCTTGCCGAAAAATCCGTAAAATTAAAACATAAGATTTCAGGATTTCTTGAAAAAGCAAAAATTTCGGAACATTCTGAAGATGAAGATGAATTTAAAGAACTTTCTGAAGATATATTAAAAGATTTACAAGCAGATTTAGCAGATTTAACTAAAGACATTAAAGATGACATAAAAACACATAAAAAAAATCAAATAGAGATAAATTCTTCAGAACAAATCGCATGGGAAAAATTATCGGCTGAAAAACTTATTAAAGATGTTGAGTTTGAACAGGAGATTATTCCAAGTCCTAATGAATATTGGATACAACAATTCTCAAAAGTTTTCAACCATTATTTCAATAAATCAAATTCAAAAGAAGACATTTTAAAGTATTTTAATCATTTTAACGTGTTAAAAATCCCAATTTTATCAAGGTTATTTAAAAAAATTGAGGAAACAAGATTTCAAAAAGATTCAATTATTCTATTCAAAACAATATATGATCTATAATTATTAATAGCATTTTTAATTAAACAATTTAATGCATATTATAAATTCAAGCGAAAATACTTGTCGAAACAACAGATCCGATTCTGTTAACCCTTCTTTATCTAAGTTATGTATGTTTCTTTCAGCAATCGCCATGGGAAATGTTGGTCTTATTGTCTCTTATTTATCCAATTATCCGGTATATACAATTGTTCTATTACGTGGTATTTTTGGCACCTTTTTTCTCACACTCTTTCTTATTATTGGACGTTCCTTTTCGTGGAAATTCATTAAAGAATCGATTAAATTACATTGGAAATCTCTAATAATAATTGCTATCGTAAATCCGCTTGTTATTTATCTCTATTTCTTAAATATAACCATATCAAATTATTCTATAGCTGCATTTCTGTTATATACAAGCGGAATTTTTTTATTAGCGATTTTAATCATTACTAAAACTGAAAGAGTATCAAGAATTAATTTTATAAGTTTTTTATTGGCAATCTTAGGAGTTGCAATAATTATGGAATTCTGGAGGGGCATAGGATTTACCCCTGGAATTATAATTGGGATATTATCGGGATTTACGCTAAGTATTTTAACTTTTTATAAAAAGAAAATATATAATTTTAGAAAAGAAAATCCCTCTAAACTTAAAGAACAAGGAGATTTTGACACATTTTTGGCATGGTTTTCGACATTATTTATCATTATTATGTTTTTCCCGCTTGGAGTTGGTGATTTACCGAAATTAAGTCTTGAAGTATTATTAATTGCTTTATTACTCGGATTAATCCCTACCGCATTAGCTTTTGCACTATATAATGTTGGAATTAAAAATGATAAAGGTGGAAATATTGTAATTATCGCTTATTTTGAGCCGGTAATGGCAACAATTAATACGATTATTTTCCAGCATACATTTTCGATATTTGTAATTATTGGCGGTGTATTTATTTTATTGGCAAATTTTTTTGTTTTAAAATATTCAAGTTCAAATTAATGAAAGGATATAATCAATCGGGAAAAAAAGAACTACAGAAAATATTGCCGCCATAGGAAATGTTAAAATCCATACCAAAATAATTTTCCATATCCCCTTTTCCATAGGCGTCTTGCTTGCTTTAGATAACCCAAGCAATGATGCAACTAACATATGAGTACCTGATAAGGGAATGCCTTGAAGTGTCCCTATGAACAATATTATCGAATTCGGAACCTCAACAGTAAATGCAGTACTCGGTCTTAATTCCGTAATGGAACCAAGATTTTTTATTACAAGCCTTCCTAAAACAATAATTCCGCTCGCAAAACTTAATCCGGTTATTAATAATAGAAGATTAACATCTACATCGCCTATTCCCAATACAATTCCAACAGCATTAGAGCAATCATTCCCTGCCCGTGAAAATGCCGTGAATGATATTGTAATTAATAATATATAAGCAAATATCTTTTCATTTTTCTCATAATCTAAAAATCCTTTTAAATTACGCTCTTTATGGATTTGAAGTAATTTATAAGCAAAAAATGAAGCAAAAAAACCCATAATTGGGGATAAAATCCACCATATTACCATTTGAAAAATAGTTAACCAATTTAAGCCGTTCATTCCACCTAACGTTAATCCAATTCCTATTATTGCCCCTATCGTTGCATGAGTTGTGCTTATAGGCAATCCATATGAGCTTGATAATATTAACCAAATTGCCGTTGAGAGTAGAATTGTTATTACAATTGCATGTGTTATCTCAATTCTTAGAATTTCCTTCCCTACTGTATTAGAGACAGCCCTGCCCAGCAAAAAAGCCCCGGAGATCGCTAAAATGGTTGTTAATACTAAAATTTGTTTTATTGTTAGCATACGGGAGCCGTAAATGACGGACATTGTCTCATCATTAGCACCAATCCCAAAAGATATGATAATAGAAATTATTATAAAAACAATCAATATCGATGCAATTTCCAAAAAATCACCATCATTTTATTTTTTTGGGTATTTTATTATCAAACCGCGCAAGAAATCCGAAAGATTTTCAGCTTTTTCAATCATTTCATAAATGGTTTCTACAATTTTGGAATTTAGGTATATTTTTACGGGATTATCATTTTTCTTATATAATTTTTCTAAAATTGCATATTTAAATTTTCGAGCCCGCCTTTTTAAAACATCTATGTTAAACGTAATTTGATAAGCCGTAAAAAAATCCGTTTCCATATTCTTTATACATTCACTAATCAATTTTGAAGAATTTTCCAATTCACGATTTAAATTTCTAATATTTTCTTTTATATCATTATAAAACCCGAAGGGGCATATCCTTATTAAACGTGCAAGATCTTCAGCCAAATCAGGAATAATATCCAAAGATGTAATTATTTTATAACGATCCTCTATTAAAAAAGGTAAAGAGCGCTTACTTTCATATAATTCTTTTATATAACGCTCCTTTAGTCGATCACACTTATGTTCTTCATGAATGGCTACCTCTAATTTGGATATATCTTTCTTTTCTTCTATGAAATTATTTATACTTTCATATAAGTTATTTATAGTCAATAAAAAATGCTTCAAGTATTCATTTTCGATTTCGATAAGAGGATTCTTTTTAATACCTTTTTTCATAGTTTAATCTCCTTTATATTTAACAAAAAACAAAAATTAATTACTAATAAAATTAATTGATGTTTTTTCATATTTTTAATTATGAATACATTTACGCATTTTTTTACGGGATATTTGGTCGGAAGATACGGCTTTAAACAAAAAGAGATTAAAAATGACCATTTTATATGTTTTTTTGCATCAATAGCGGCTATTCTTCCGGATTTGGATTCTTTTATGCATTTACTTTTTCCGATCAAGCCTTTAGAACATGCAGTTTTTACCCATACATTAATAGGTGCTTATTTATTGGCTTTTATATATGCATCGATAATATGGATTGTCGGGAAAAATTTTTTAAAAGAATTGGAAATTAAATATAAAAGTTTAATATTAATTGCAATCCTCGCAATTACAAGTCATTTAATTCTTGATATATTTACTTATAGAGAGAATATTTATACTACCGATGCCCATCTCTATTTTTGGCCAATTTGGAACGCAAGCTTTCATTTGAATTATTTTTTCCATCAATCTAAATATCCTAATATCTATACGATTAGAATTATTATTGAAATTATATATTCATCTATTCTGGCAGGAATTATCTTTATCTATGGTTGGATTGAAAAGAAAGAAAATCCCTTCCTAATGATATCTCCAACACATTGGCTTAATTATTTACCTGATAATATTGAAAAACAAGATTATAAAAAGATCTCCTATATTCTTCTTATCATTAATTTGGTAATATTATGTATCCTCGCAATAGGAAGCCTCGATTAAAAAAATATGAGAAGGGATAATTTTAATGAACGAAATTACGCATTTTTTTTTCGGATATTTTATTGCAAGGGTCATAATGAAAAAAGAACATGATAAGTTTGAGACTTTTTTTCTCTCAATGTGCGCTTTAATTCCCGACTTTGACGAAGTCTTAGGAATCTTCATCAATTTTGAGCATGGTGTTTTTTCTCATACAATAATAGGAGGGTTATTATTCACATTCATATATGTATCTATTATCTGGCTCATCGGCTCAAAATTCTTTAAATCAGCTGAATTAAAATATAGATATTTAATATATCTCGGCATTATTGGGATGTTCAGCCATCTTTTTCTTGATTCTTTTACCTATTATTATTCATATCAATCGGATGGGACACATCATATGTATTTTTGGCCCATTTGGAATTTTCCGTTTCATATTAATACAATTTTTCCGGGAGCGACATTTCAATTAAGGATTATAATCGAAATATTATTTTCTGCATTTTTAGCAATAGTTATAATTTTTTATTTCTGGATTTATAAAAAAGAAAATCCTTTTTGTATGTTCCTTCCCTATAATTGGCTAAATTATTTGAGTAACCAAATAGAAAAAAAAATTTTAAAGAAAAGTGCAACGATTATATTAATTTTTAATATTTCATTATTATCTTTTATTCTTTTAAGTTATTATATGAATTTTTTAATTGTTTAGATTGAATTCTACAAAAAAGGTTGCTCCTTGATCAATTCCCTCTGATTCTGCCCATATTTTTCCCCCATGTGCATCTATAATTTGTTTTGCAATATAAAGTCCGATTCCCGAACCTTTAACCACTTTTTTACCATCTTTATTTATGTCTGTTCCCAATTTAAACAATTTATTAATATTATTCTTATGTATCCCGATTCCGTTGTCTTTTATGGAAATAATTACCTTATTTTCTTTTCTTTTTATTTTAGAACTAATTATAATTTTTCCTTTCCTTCCTTCAGGAATATAATTTATAGCATTAATAATCAAATTTAAAAATACGTGAATTAAATTGATTCTATCACCAAAAATCATTATTTTCTCGGGAAGGTTTACAATGATTTCACAATTTTTTTCTTCGGCTCTCAATTTTTCACTCGTAATGCAAAGTGAAATTATTTCAGTAAGATTGAGTTCTTTTTTGTTTAAACGAAATTTTTGGATCTCAAACATAGCAAAATCAAGTAAATTAGAAGTTAAAGATCTAAGATTAGACACATTCATTTGAATTTTTTCAATTAAATTTAATGAATTTTCTAAATCTCCTTCAATAAGTCGATTTTTTAACATGTCAACAGCTAATAATAGAGTGGTTAACGGATTTTTAACTTCATGCGTGGCAAGAGCCAGAAAACGGTCTTTAAAATCATTTAATTCCTTTAATCGGGCATTTTCTTCCTCAATTTTTTTACGAATTTTAATATTTTTGGTGATATCCCTTCCAATTCCTAATATTCGAATATCACTATTGTTTAACTTAATGAGATTAAAATTAAATTCAAGCCATATTAAAGTATAATCCTTTTTGATGAATCTAATTTCTGCAGATATTTTTTCTTTATTTATTTTCTCTCTAAATATTTTTTGCAAAATATATTTATCTTCTTCATATATGAATCCTTCAAGGTTTTTGCTAATTAAATCCCTCTTGGAATAACCCGTAATTTTTCTTGAAATATAATCATTAATATATAGAATATTTAAATCTCTATCAAGTAAAAAGATTAAATCATCCATGTTTTTTGATATTATTTTGTATATCTCATCTTGGCGTTCTTTCTTTATTGCTTTTAGAATATATGTTAAAGGAGTTTGGCTTAATAGATTTAAATTATCTTGAGATTTGTTGGATAATTCTGCAGAAGTATGCTTTCCTATTGTTCTGATAAGAATAATTTGAAAAGAGATAAGAAGAATCAAATTAGGGATTGTTAGAAACATATATTTAATTGCCTTTATTCCGAGTGAGACCTCAAAAAAGAATAAAAAGATATGTATTAAAATATTAATCGAACCGAAAATCATCCAGCTTTCAAGAGGTTTTAAGAATAATTTAAAATTAAATACGACAGGTAATAATGATAAAATACTCCCAGTTATAATAAATAGGGCGGCAATAGAATTATAAGATGAATTTAAATCCCGAATCTCTAAGGAGAATAAAAATAATCCAATTCCATAAAGAGCACCTGCCAATAACAGAACAGATGGGATCGATTTAAAATCAAACTGAGATACTTTAGTAATATAAAAAAAAATTGAAATTGTCGCCAGAAGAATATATTGTAAAATAAATGTATATTGAAAGATATAAGCGATTTCATAGGGTAATATTAAAGAAATTAAAATTAAAACGATTAAACATGAAAAAATAAGGTAATAAGTTTTCCTTATTAATTTCTCGAATAAAAAGAAAAAAATTGAAAAGAATATTGAAAAAATTAAAAATGAACTTCTATCTAATACCTCAACCAGAAAATATGTTGATGATATTTTATCAAATGAGATAGATAAATCAAGAAATAATAAGGAAATAAATAATTGAAATAAACACCAAAAGAAAAAGGCTAAAAAAATACAGGAAAAACCATATAATAGCAGAAAACCCTCATTAAATTTATTTTTATAACCCCTATTTGCATATAAACTAGCGCATATTATAAGTAGCGTAAGTGCGATTCCCCATAAAAGAAATTCAATAGCTTGAAAAATTAATATTGTTATAGCACCTTTAGAAATTTTATAAATAAAATTAATCTTGAATCAAATTTAACTTATATCGTGAATCAATCATATCGAGATAATGTATAAATTGTGCTTCAGGGAATTGTGGCTCAATTTCTGCACCCCATTCTTTTTTCCCGTGATGACTTATAATGATATGTCTTAATTTATTTTCTAAATCCTTAGGAAAACCTTCTATTTGCTTGATTTTTTCACGAATTATCTCATCGCCCAATATATGATGATTTAGCATAGAATATCGCGGGTTCATTACGGGAAGTCCATTTACAAGAGCGTATTCAAGAATTTTGCCAATATCGTGAATTAGAATACCGGTGTAAACCAAATCCATATCTAATCCCGTATCTTTACCGTAATAATCCTCCATAGTTTCTGCCAATTTAATCATCCCGATAGTATGCTCCAGATTTCCGTACTTATAAGCATGATGTTTACTTACAGCTCCTGGACTCTCAATATACCTTTTTTTCAAATCTTCGTCATTAAAAATAGATTCTAAAAGTCTTTTGTAAAAAGGATTCTTTATTTTGGAAATAGTATCATTTAATTCCTTTATTAGAGCCTCCGCTTTATCATTAATATTAGGTAAAAATTCTTCAATTTCAAACTCATCATCTGAAAGTTTTCTCGCAATTTTAATTACCGTGCTCTTATATTCATTCTGAAATTTACCTTCAAATTCAATAATATTTCCTATTTGGAAAATCTTTAGATTTCTCTTTAAATCATCGTCATTTTCACACCATTTTCTAAATTTATATACTTTTCCCGTAATATCACCTAATGTCATCTCTAAATACGGACGATCTGACCTTGTTCTTTTAATATCTACTTTTAAAACCTGAAGTTTTGATTTATATGAAAAATCTTCCGAAGCCTTTCGTCCTTTTTCTAAAATATCTTTAGCTTTCAGATAATCATTCATTTTAAAATATTTCTCTTTTTGATATTGTTTTCTTTATAAAAATTTAGAAAATAAAAACAAAATTATCTCATTTCAAATAATAATAAAATTAATCTAGTAAATAAATACAACTAGACAAAAGATTAACTAATTATTAAAAATTAGAAAGATAAAAATATAATTTAAAATGAAAAATAAAATCGTAATTTGTCATTCTTAAAAGGAACTGTAATATATCTTTTGCAGACTTCACATTTGTAAATAATTTCTTCATCAGTCTCATCCCAATATTCTAATGAAGAGCTATTGCAAAAAAAACAGCTTTTTATTTTCTTTATTACTTGCTTATCATTTAAAATAGCATCTCTATTTTTTATTATTAAATCATCTTCTATATATTTTGATTTAAAATCAGACATCAAATTTCTCCAATTAAAAATTCTATATTTTATATGAAAACTAATTTAATATTTTTAAAGAAAAAATGAAAAATTGTAATATCTATTCTCTTATTATTTGAATATCAGGAGAAAATAATACATCGGAAATTCTCTGTCTTCTAATATCAAAATTATGGTCAAGAAAAAGTGTTATATTATGAATATCATTTTTTTGACGATTACAATGGATATAAGAAATCGGAACAACGGGTAACTCAGATTCTAAAACTAAGTTTTTCAAAATCGGAATCGGGATTACCTCATTACATCTTTCACAATTAACAAAAACAATACGATTTTTTTGCAAATCCAAACCCTTAAACCTTTCCAATATATTATCAGAAATTCCCGTAAAGTTTAAAACCGGTTTAATATCTTTAGCTGGCTCCGGAATTGAAGGAACATAAAGCTTTTCATGCTCTTCGGATTCATAATCCTCTTTAATTATTTCTTTAGCCTCATCCGCTTTTTCGGAGGTTTCAGATAATTTTATTAATCCAATCGCAGGATCATCCTCGGGATATATCCCTAATTTCTTAAGAGCGTCTTGATGTTCAATAGATTTGATATGGGCATCATTAATATTGTCCAATTCCTTCCCGCAAACAGGACATTTTAATTGGGGCATTTCTATCAGTTTTAAATTGTTTTTCTATATAATCCCTCAGAATAATAATAATAAATGATAGTAATATGTATGTATATAATAATTTTCATATCGAAAAATAATGAATAAGATATTTTTTAAGAAAAAAAATGCAGAAAAAATTAAAAAAATAATATTTTTAAAAAATATCGATCGGGATCTATTTGAAAAAGAAATAAAGGATTTTTTGATGAATAATCAAAATAATTATAAAGAAAAATTAATTTTATGGGATGGATACTGCGATGTCTGCGAAAAAAAATTAAAAAAACCCTGCTCCTATATTGACAATCTTCCGTGCCGATATCCCGAAGAAATAAAATATTCCATGGAAGCCGTCGGCGTTAATGTGGATGCAACCGTTAAAAAATTAGGTTTCAATTTAGAATGGCCGCCAACCAATTATTTATATAGATTTGGATTAGTATGCTTAAAATCTTAAATTAAAGTAATCATAAAATAATTAAAGATGATGAGTATTCAAAAAATAAAAATTAAATATGTAATAAAACAATATTTAGACGATAAGATTTCTTTTGGTAAAGCTGCAGAAATTGCAAATATTTCAATATGGGAAATGTTAGACGAATTAAAACGCAGAAATATTACTTTAAATTATAAAATTTCGGAAGCAGAATTAGAGATTGAAAAAATTCTAAAAAGACAAAATAAAATTTAAGTGAAAAGTTCATTATATTTTTCCAAAACGGAGATTGAATCTATATGCCACATCCAATCTACTTTAAGACGAAACCCCGGAATAATTTTAGACTCCGCTCTCTCTTTTCCCTTATAAATTTTAAAATTTTCCTTACTCCAATATATAATCACTCTTTTATCCATCGGATCTATAATCCATACTTCTTTAATTCCTACTTCCAAATATTTGGGAAGTTTTTTATTTAAATCATCATCCCGCGTAGATTGAGATAAAATCTCAAAAACAGCAGTAGCGGGGCCATCTAAATAGTTTTCCTTTAATCTATGTTTACTATTTGAATCAATGAAGATTATATCAGGCTCGGGAGCCCATTTTGAAGATAATTTCATAGAAAATCGTGAACCGATAACTAATCCGAGCTTTTTCTCTTGAACATATAAGTCAAGAAGAGTTAAAATAAATTTAAAAATTAATTCATGTTATAAAGATGCAGGAGAATGAATAACTAACACACCATCCAATAATTCACAATCCATATCTTCATGGGCATATTCAAGATATTTTTCAAAATTAAAATTGTGAATATATATAGTAAAAGGTTCGGGAATCGGCTTATTATGAAAAGTTATTATGCCTATTTCACATCACTATTTTATAAAAGTAAATTTCCACTTATATATTTTAAGTAGTTGCTAAATAAATAAATTAATATTGTTTTAGAAATTAAAAAATGGGCTCCATATTTTTTAATTAATCGAAAAAATATCTCTTTCTTAAGAAAATTAAAAAAGTATATGAAAAAGATGAATCATAATATTTACTATTTTGCAAGTTGGGAAGATTTTGCGGGATATTTTTGGTCTTTACCATTGCCTTTTCAAATTTTAGTTGTAATCGGAATAATCACGATTTTGGCACTTCTTATCGTTGGAATATATTATTTAATCAAGGGAATATGCTACCTCATTTATTATATTCTAAAAGGATTATATTTATTGATTAAGGCAGTAATTATCGGAATTTATAAATCATGTGAATGGTTATATTATAAAATTAGCGGTAAGGAGAAGCCTGAAAAAACAATAATTCAGCAAAAACAAACACCGAATATTCAAATACAAAAAGCTAATATTAATATAATACGTCCGGAAAATTTCAATGAAAAACAGAAGGAAATAAAAACAGAATTAGAAAAATATCCTGAAAGCATCAATCAAAATCTGAAAACTATTGCATATTGTCCGCACTGCGGAATTAAATTTCCTGACAGAATTAAATCAACAATTAATTCAAGAGGGTTTGCTTTTTGTCCGTTTTGCGGCAATGGGATTGAAAAATCTAAAGTTTATGAATATTAAATTTTTTTTTATCTTATTTTTTTATTAAAATACCCTCATAGTTAAATACGTCATATTTAATATGATTTTGAAAAGCGAAAGGCTTCCATGAAGCCGTTCAGATGGCTCCTCTCCATCTACATTGCCGGTTATCAAAGCGAAAATTAGAGGCCAAAAAACAAATACTATAATTAATAAAGCTGCTACAATTAGCACGGCTATTAAAGTTGGCTTTATATCATACTTTAAACTCTCGGGATCTATAGACATATTAAATAATAAAAAAACATCAAATTTAGATTAAATCTTATATTTTTTGTATGGTTAAAATATTTCAATTAATTTTAGTTA
>CAZVTX010000090.1:0-11339 GCA_964629395.1 uncultured archaeon | reverse complement strand
TAATAATTTTTTTAATTGCTTGATTGTATAATTCTTTTTAATAAAAAATAAAATAAAATTAATTGCCATAATGCTATTTTTCTTGATAATAAGATTTATTGAGGTTTTCCATAATTTCTTAAGATTTTTGAGTTTATAACCTCTATTAATAAGTTCTTCTAATATCTCAAATGCGTATTCATTTCCTTTTAAAGCTAAATTAATGATGTCATCAACCTTATCTATTTTATATCCTTTTTTAATCCATGTTTTTAATAATTTAAAAGCATATTTTCCGTGAGCTCCTAATTTTTTTAAGTTCTTTTTCCATAAAATTTCTAATCCGTCTATTTTAAAATTAAAATAAATTAATAAGTCTAAAAATTCATATGAGAATTCACTTCCTTTTAAAGCAAATTTAATCAATATTTTATCTAATCCGTTAAAAATTTCATCATCGTTATTCTTTATTAGATTAAATATGAATATTTCATAATTCAACCCTCTAGGATTATTTTTAGCTATATATTCAACTAATATTCTACATAAATTTTTATCTATCTTAGAGAAGATATTTTTCTCAATACACTTTATTAAGAAATCGCATGCAAATATATTACCTTTTATTGAATGTTGTATAATTCTTTCTCTAAAATCTTTATCCAAATTAATAATAGAATAGTTTTTTTCAAAATTTTTCATTATTAAATCCGAAATGTATGTTTTTCCTTCAGCAATAGAATCTGCTGCGTATTGATTGAAATTGTATCTTATTTTGATAAAATATTTTTTTTCGATAGCTTTTATTAATAATTTGGTTATTTTTTCGCTCTTTATAATTTTCTCGGCAGAGATTTTATTTAAATCAATAATAAAATAATCCTTTTTAAAACAAAATTCTATAAAATCATAAATATTTTCATTTTCATTTAGAAGATGTTCTATTATTGAATTTATAAAAATTTTTTTTATATTCACCCCATATTTAAAAAATATTTCGTTTAAAATCATTAATATCATCTTATAATTCATTCTGTCACCGTTCTCCGCTATGAAATTGGTTATTTTTATAATTACTTTTTCTAATATCTTTTTTAAATCATCTAAATCAAGATATTTAAAATATCCCCAATTATATAGGTTAAGAATTGCAGTAGGATTACCATTTTTTATTATTTTTGTAATTTCTTCTTTTAAAATTTGTTTAGCTTTTGAAACTCCTAATTTAATCAATTTTTTTAATGAAGCAAAAATGTAATTATCATCTAAAGATTTTGTAACATCATCATCATTATTTTCATCGATATAATTAACAATTCTATCAATAATTTTTTGCAATAAAATTTTTGATTCTTTTGATTCAAAACATTTTAAATATTCATCAAAAGGTAAAAAATAAATTGTTGATGGGCTCTCTTTTTCAATTTTCCTTATAAGCTCTTTTCTAAGAAGATCTTTTGCTTTTAAAATTCCTAAATTTGCTAATTTTGCTAATATAGATATTGCAAGATTAGTATCAAGAGGGATTTTATAGTTGCCGTTATTTTTTTCGAAATTTAAATTAACAACTTTTTCAAATAATTTTTCAATAATTTTTTTAATTTCTCCATTTAAATCATGCTTTGCTTCTGAAGTTATTAGATATGTTAATTCTTTTAGTGATAAAAAAATTAAATCGTAATTCTCTGATATTTCATTATTTTTTTTTTCGGTATTTATCTCAATAACTCTTTCGATAATTTTTTTTACCATGAAATATAATTCCTTTAAATCAAAACATTTTAAAACTCTACTATCTATTAAAGAATGAATTGCTAAAAGATTACCTTTTTCAATTTTCTCTGTAATCTCTTTTCTTAAAAAGTTTTTAGCTTTTGGCTCTCCTAAAATAGCTAATTTTTGTAATATTTTAAATTCTTTACCGGAATAAAGATTTTTTATCTCATAATAGTAGTTTTCCTTTTTTAAATCAATAATTCTTTTTATGATTTCTTCTGATATAATTTTTAAATCTTTTAAATCAAAAAAATCAAAATAATTGTTATAAAATAAATTTTGGATTATAAATAAATATCCCCTTTTAATTATTTTTATAATATCCTCTATTAAAACGTGTTTTGCTTTTGAAATCCCTAATTTTATTAATTGTTTTAGTAATCTATATGGATAATTACAATAAAAATATTTTATAAAACCCTGATTATCATCTATATTAATAATTTTTAAAATGATTTTTTCAATTATATTTTTTAACTCCTCTAAATTAAAACATTTAAAAATTTTTTTTCTAAATACATATTCAAGCGAGGAATAGTCACCTTTTTCAATTTTTTTTATAATTTCTTTCTTAAGAATATCTTTTGCTTTTACAATTCCTAATTCTTTTAATTTTTTTAATAAGGAAAATAATAATTCATAATCAATAGTTAAATCATTATTATTACATTTTTCTTCAATTAAATTAATAAGATACGCAATCGTCTTTTTTGAAAGAGTTTTTAAATTCTCTAAATTAAAATATTTAAAATATCCATTCTTAAGGAGTAAGTGAATTGCTGAAGGATTATTATCTCCAATTCTCTTTATAAGTTTTTCTATAAAAATATGCCCTGCTTTTTTTATCCCCAATCGTTCTAATCCATTTAATAAATCAAATGTGATATTAGAACTGAGATTTTGCATATTTCTCTTGTTGTTAATAACCGAATCAATAATTTTTTCAATAATATTATCTGAAATAATTTGCAATTCCTCTAAATTAAAATATCTAAAATTTCCTTTATTATATAAAGAATAGACGGTTATAAAATTGCCTTCTTCAATCCTTTCTATAATTTCCTCTTTAAAAATATATTTAGCTTTTGGATCTCCTACATCTGCTAATTTTTTTAATAATGGAAATGATAAATTGGAATGAAGGAGCCTTGGATCATAATCATGTTCCGCCCAAGTCTGCAAATTTGAACAATGACCCCAAAACTCGGTCTCAGGAGGAATATAAGGAGTGTCTTTGCTTGAATATTTCACAACATCATCTATAGAACGAATTTCATCAAATTCCTTAATCTTATCTTTAGGAATATTGATTACTAGAGCTTTACAGATCCTAAATAATTGTCCATTTATATAAATATTAGTTTGATTATTTTCAAATCGAAGTTCAAGATATTTATTTATCCTGAATATCATCAAAATATAAAATAAAGAAAAATATATTTAAAAAAAGCTTGGAAAAATTATTCAATATTTCTTATTATGAAAAAAATTTGATTTTATGATATTTTGACAAATATGGAATATAATAAATCTAATTTATTATTGCTTATATGTCATTAAAAAAAGAAAGTAAAATTTTATTCAATAATTATGTTATAGGAATTTTCAATCCTACTCTTGACCGAATTAGCCAACGGACAACGCTGCTCGGTTATTTCTAAGATTCTATTTGCCTTTCTCTTTAATTTTTCCTCAGCTATCGTAAGTGTAATATCCTGTTTAACGATTTCCATCATTTTAGTTCCCTCAATCTCACGCATTATCCCCTTGCTTTTAATTTGAATCTTTTTATAGTTAAAATTGGAATTTTTGGAAACAACCGAAAATGTCGTAATAAAGCAACCTGCTAAAGCGGCGAGAAAAAAATGTTCAGGAGTGTAGGCTTTTTCAAGATCATTTTCTCCTTTAGGGCCGTTATATGAGATTGGTAATTGAAATTGAATCGCTTCTAAATTATTATTACCTGGTTCGCTAATTTTATGTATTCTTTTAAGCACATCCTCACTTTCATTCCCGCTAATTGCCTCTATTTCAAATTCTGCAGAAATTTCTCATTACCTCCAAAACAATTTAATATATTTTTATAATTATGAATATCTATTAAATATTCTCAAGTCTTAAACGTTTAAATTGCTCGGGTGGAGCTTTTTCTTTTTTCATAACCTCGATTAATTTTTGTATCATCATTTTTTCAATTTCCTTACCTTCTTCAGTTTTAACTAAATTATGCTGAAATTTAGGATCCTTTTTTCGATCAAATAGATAATTTCGCTTTTGTTCTGCAATGGTTAAAGTTCCGCCAAAAAACATCGAAGGCGTTGGGATTTTCCATTGAGGGAACTTAACGCCAGGAATATAATGCCCTGATTCCATCTTACTTAATACCATACTATTCAGCATACTTTCAACCATTTCGTACGATGTATCATATCCGAAAAGATCCGCATGCAAACTTAATGTGCTCGGAGAAAATAACTTTGGAAAATCGCAAGAATAATAATATAATTCTGCTTTAATGTCATATCCTCTAATATATGTATAATCAAATGTAGTAAGATTAATCCCCTGGCCGTATGAGCCATATAGCATATAATCTCTAATTCTTTCTTTTTCACCTCTCAAAACGGGCAACAGGGATTTTCCATCCACAAATAATTTACGCTTTTTCTTTGCCCCTAAAGCATCTAAAATTGTTGCTCTAATATCTACTATTGTCGAAAATGTGGAAGAGATGCGCTGATTTCCTTTAATTTCAGGGTGATAAATAATTAAGGGAATATTTGCAACATCTTCAAAAAGCGGATGACTTTTTCCAAATCTTTTTACTATACAATCGGGTTCGGCTAATGCATGACCATGGTCAGTTGTTAAGATAACCATAGTATTGCTCCATAAATCATATTCGTCCATTTTTTCAAAGATTCTGCCTAGCCATCGATCTACCATCGTAACTTTTCCGTGATATTGATTTCGGATGAATTCAAGCTCTTCGGGTGTAGTTTCTTTCATGAATTTTTTATACATTTTTGCATTTTGGTAAGGCGGCCAGCAAGTAAAATTTTTATTATATTCTCCATACATCGATCGATATGGCTCAGGGATATACCAAGGTTCATGAGGATCAAAACTTTCTACATGTAAGAAAAATTTTTCGTGGGAATGGTTCCTATCTAACCAATCTGCAGCTGCTTGCATTACTCTTGGTCCGTGGAAATCTTTTTCATCTTTAAAATGCCGAACATTTCTATAATATTGAACATTAAAGTCTTCGGGCGGCCTCCATTTTAAATAAGCTTTAACCCAATTCGGATAATCTTTAGGATCTTCAAGCGGTTCAGTACTGGCAGCATCATATTCATGTCCGCGAATCAATTTTGTATACATATAATTCTCATGATATCCGTGGATGCCTGTTCCAGGCTCCCAATAATGATAATGATCGGTTACTAAAGCAGTTACAGCTCCTAACATTTGAGCTTCAACCGGTAAAGATCTATCGAAAGGCTCCATGGCTCCCCAAAATTTCCATAAAAATTCATTTTTTCTACCCGAAAATAGTTCATGTCTGGCGGGCATGCAAGCTGCTGAGCAAATAAAATGATTTTCGAATACTACTCCTTTTTTTGCAAGCTTTTCCATATTTTTAGTTTCTACAACTTTATTTCCATAAGGTGAAATGTAGGTTCTATTCAAACTATCTAAAAGGATTAGGATTACATTCATTTAAATCACTTTAGAAAGGTTTGTTTTGAAAAATTCTCAATAATTATAGATAAAATTAAAATTCTTGAAAAATTTAAAGATTAATATTTTTCATATCTTTATTTATTAAGAGAGCATTATATATAAATAACAATAATAAATTTTTACTTACGTAATGAACCAAAATTCATTTTTAGAGAAATTTAGAGCAATTAAAGGAAAAAAATGGATTATTATCTTTTTTTTTAATTGTATTGTTTATATCTGGATTGATATATTTCTTTTAATGCTTAATATTTACTGGGGAGATATTAATCTTATTATTTCCGATTATATAGGGATCTGGATTAATATTATCCTAATTCTGCTTATCGTTGTTAATCTCCCGCTTCTTTACAATTTGCTCTTATTGAAGAATAATTGGAAAACAATTCGGGAAACTAAAACATGTCATCCCCGCTTAATAAACAAAATTTTATCTCTAATCATCACCACCGTGTATGCAATATTCTTTTCTGCAATTTTTTATTTCCTAAATCAATACACTAAATTAATTTATCAATTATTTGAATACTACAGCATCTTTATTCTATCTTTTCTATGTCTTTTCTTAATTCCCGTATTCTATATTCTTCTTAAGCAAAATGAAAAAATAAAGGCAATTTTTAACAATAAAAAATTAAGTGCTAAAACAAAAAAGGTCACTTTCTTTGGTTTTCTAATTGTGATGTATAGTATGATATATAGTGCACCTCTGTTATTTATTCCTTCAAATGTTCTATTTACTGATCTTCCGTCCAAACCGATATTAATTGCTCATCGAGGTGCTGCACACTTAGCACCCGAAGATACTATAATAGCGGGACAAATTGCATATGAGCACGGAGCAGCGGGCTGGGAGATTGATGTATGAATCAGTAAAGATGGCAAATTATTTCTTTTACATGATCCAACGCTAACTCGAACAACCAATATCCGCGAAGTTTTTCCTGATAGAACTTCTGATAATGCCGAATCTTTTAAATGGAGCGAATTGCAAAAACTTGATGCGGGCTCTTGGTTTGTTGAAAGAGACCCTTACGGAACTATTGCACGAGGTCTTGTTAATGCTGATAATTATAAAAATGTGAAAATTCCGTCCTTAGGAGAAGCACTAAATTTTTCCCGGAAACATAATTTTTATGTGGATATTGACACAAAAGAACCTCCCGAAGAGCATCCTTATGCAAAAAGCTATTTTGAACTTGTTTTAGATGAGATATTAAAGTCCAAAATCGATCTTAATAAGGTTATGATAATCACCACAAATGAGGCATATATTAATCTAATTGAACAAAAAAATATGACGGATGTTATTTTGGGTTGGGATATGGGACAAAATCCTTCAATAGAAGCCTTTAAAAACTCAAAATATGATTATGAGCTCGTAGCGACTTCCGACCTTTTTTCAGATGAAGAATACAGAGAATTTTATCGTGAAAAAATTCCCATTATTGCTGATATCGTTGATAGCCCAGAGCGATTCGTTCAATTATGGTGCTTAGGTGTAAAATTTATAATGACAAATGAAGTTCATATATTTAAAAATATAAAAGAACCTTTCTGGACGTTAGAATTCAAAAATTACTTATTATATTGGTTTAGTATATACTCGATTTCAAGCGCTATTGTAATAATTATTATTTTAATGAATAAAAAAAGAAAAAGCACAATATTATCCGAATAAAAAGTATTAAACTTTCAAGATTTAAAATTAGACGTCTTAATATATGCCCATAATGAAAAATTATTAATTTTAATTTAGTTTTACATTTTATAAAATATTTTTAATTGGAGTAAAAGTGATTTTAAAAGATGATTAATGAAAAGCGGATAAGAATTGATCCAGAAATCTGTTTTGGTAAGCCTCACATTAAAGGGACAAGGATAACGGTTTCTCTTATTCTTGAATGGTTAGAATCTGGAAATAGTTTTGAAGAGATAATTGAAGCTTATCCTCATTTAACTAAGGAAGATATATCTGCTGCTATTAGATATGCAAGGAAAATACTCGAGGAAAAATTTAATGCCAAAATTATAGAATATTAGATTATTATTAAATACGAATGTTTTCTATAATTTAAAGAAATTTTTAATATCAAATAGGATATACTCCTATTTCAATTCAAAATTTTGACCATATAGGAATAAAAAAGATATTCTCTCTTTATCAATTTTATCGATATATTTATTAAAAATTAACCAAATTAGTAAAAAATCATTTATCGAATTTTATTAAGTATTGTTATCATCATTATTTCTATTTTCCTTTAGTTTAAAAGCGTCCTTCCATTTTTTACCTATATTTTTTACGCCTTCTTCTATTTTTTCTCCTAATTTTTGTAGTCCGTATTCAAACGGAGAAATATTATCTTCAGTTTTTTTAAAATAAAAGCCGATATATTTTAATACCTGAGAAAATGTGTATTTATCGGAGACAAAATCCCGGAATTTTCGTGAATTGTTAAAAGTTACCAGTGCAATTATGATAATGATAAATGATACAATTAAATAAACTCGATGGTATAAAGCGCTCAATTTTAATCCGGGTGTAAAGAATTCGGATAATAACGGATATTCAGTTATAAAAAAGGAATCTACATAAACCATATGATAACCTAAAGCGATTCCCATGACGATTAATATTAAACCGGCTTCTCCAAACGCCTTTTTTAATCTATCTGTAATATAGAGCCTCGATTGAAATCTAACAGGGACTTCATAAGATTTTGCACGTTCTGGCGTGGCGGCTATTTTTCGCGTTAAACTTTGAACAATATATAATATAAGTACAAATAAAATAATGATATCGGCAATTAAAGAGCTTACATTATTACTTGTATAGGAAAAGCTTACCGCTAAATGATAAAATAGAAAAATATAAAAAAAACCGAGTGCACCAACAAAATTCGGTAGACTTTTAACTAGCTCTACCTTTTTTGGAGCGAGTTTAATTAAGATATAAATAAAAATTCCTATAAAAATACCAAATACGCCGATAAAGATGCTACCGATTGAAAATTGGTATATCATCAAAAGATACAACGGAATTGAGATGATAATAATTATTTTCACCACAAAACCGAAAAAAACATGCCCTTTAGGAGCACCCAACATTAATATTTTTCTCGGAAAAGATGTAAAAAAATAAATAAGCAAGAAAAACATCGAGATCGATGAGATTAAAACCCATGTAAAAAAGAAGCCTAATTTAATACCTATAACGATTGGATCCGAATATGACAGCTTAAAATAAATATAAGATAAAATTGAGCCAAATATTAAGGCAAAAACGATAAAATAGTATGTATAAATATTCTTTACTCGTCCTGCAATAAAACCCGATACAATTAATCCAAGAGAAATATACATTTGTAAGATCAAAGCTTCTTGAATAAAATGAAGGTCGATAAGTATTTTGGCATGATATAATGCCGCCAAAATCGTATTTATCCCGCCTAATGTTGCAATAAGCACGGCAAAAGGTAAATAATGCCTCTCTTTTAGCTTTTTAAGTCCGCCAAAAATCCGTTCTTTAAGAAACCACGCCAGACCTCTTTCTATATACGACAATTTCTCTTAAAAATCCTTTTTAATTAATTTTAAATCTACTACCTGCAACTTTATTTTTTACTACTAAATTAGCTAATTATTATAAACTTAGCTTGTATAAAACAATATATTAAAAATTTTATTAATACTTAAAATTAATTTAAAATTATTATGAAAGCTCCCGAAAGAGTATTATTAGCTGTTAATCATGAAGAACCCGACAGAGTTCCTGCTTTTGAAAGTGCATTTACTAATAATACAATAATGGAACATTATGGCGTTAAGGTTAAATCTATTACAAAAATCCCGCGATTGCCGAAATTTCTTATAAAGAAAGGTTCGGAAAATAAAAAAATCCTAAAAGCGGGAATGCGGGATTTATATGAATTTTATCGAAGAGCGGAAATAGATCTTGTTCCAAGCGTTGCATCATTATTTCCGAGGAAAATTCTGAAAGGCGGAATTGTTCTTGATGAATACGGGCGGCTAATGCGTAATGAAGTATATGAAAAAGATGGGACAATTATTTATGGTTATGTTGGCGGATATTTTAAGAGTTTTGAGGATTATGAAAGTTGGGAGCAGCCCGATCCTCACTGGAAAGCACGAATTAATGGATTTTTAGCGGGTAGAGAATTACAAAAAGAAATGAACGATGAAATCTTCTCAATTCCATCGACAGCGGCCCTTATGGAAGTTAGCTGGGAATGTTTCGGACTCGAAACATTTAGCCGTATATTAGCCAGATCAAAACAGGCAAAGAAAATATTTGATGATCGCGGAAAATTTACCTTAGAGCTTGTGAAGATCTTAGCAGAAAAAGACGCTAAAATTGTGTTATTGTGGGACGATTATGGCTATAAAAACGGATTATTTATGAGCCCTCGGCTCTATAGAAAATATGTTTTCCCGTGGTTAAAACAAATTTGTTCTGCTGCTCATAAAAATGATTGTAAAATACTACTTCATTCAGACGGCGATTTAAGTGAAATTTTTGAGGATATTATTAATTGCGGTGTTGATATCATTAATCCGATTGAGCCAACTACCGCAAATCCCGAATATGATATTTTTAAGTTGCATCAAAAATATAGCGATAAAATTACCTTTGCAGGAAATTTAAGCCCAATGATGCTCGCTGTGGGAACAATAAAAGAAATAGAAGATTATGCAAGGCGTCTTATAAAAGAGCTTGCACCGGGAGGGGGATATATTTTCAGTTCAGGTCATAGTATAAATCCAGCCGTAACAATCGATCGTTTTGAAGCGATGCAAAATATAAAAAGAAAATACGGAAATTATCCCATTAACATTCCTGATTAAAAAATCTAATCATCAAATTAACCTCATATTTAATTTATTCGGATAGGATAAGCCCCATATTTTTCTAAAATCTCCCTCATAGCAAGGAAATTTTCTAACTTGACTGCTGGATTAATGCTATGTCCCGAACTTAATATAAAACCTCCGCCTGGAGCAATATTTTTTATCAATTTCGTTGTATATTCTTTAATGTAGTTCGGGTTTTTATCCGATAAATCCTGAGGTGATACATTCCCTATAAAACAAATTTTATCTCCGTATTGCTCATTTAATTTAAAAATATCATAATCCGGATTTGCTGTAGTAGGCTCAATAGGATGGATTGCATCAACGCCTGCATCGATAATATCTTTAAATATGAGATAGTCATCGCCACAGCTATGTAACATCACTTTTAAACCTCCCTTATGAGCTTCATCGCAGATTCTTTTTAACCACGGGAAAACATATTTTCTGTAATTTCTTGGGCTCATAAAAAGTCCTGCTTTATATCCATAATCATCATAAACTAAAATAGCACCATCCTCGCCCCATTCAATTACTCTTTTAACTAAATCAACTGCAAATTGTCCTCGATCATCGAATATTTTTTTCACCTGTTTTGGCTTAGCTAAAAGCCTTGAAAAATTCTCAAGCCCGAATGCTTCCCAAGTTGGCTCCATCATTCCGAAAATTGAGGGAGCAATATAAATCCTGTCGTTATATTTTTTCTCAAAATCTTTAGCTATTCTATAGGCTTTTTCCCTTGTAGGATTATCGGGATCCAATGGCGGAAATGCTTCATAATCTTCAAAATCTTTCAATGTACCGCCCATATAATAGGAAATATCCATATTATCTGCGGGATTTTTCTTAAATTCAAATTTTCTCGCAAATTCATCGATATATCCTGTTTTAAAGTATCTAATCGGATATAGACAAAGAGGAACCACGCATAAATCTATTCCGATTTTAGCATATAATTCGAT
>CAZVTX010000089.1:0-11342 GCA_964629395.1 uncultured archaeon | reverse complement strand
AAAGAAGATAAAATTAAGGGAATTTTTTATGAAGACCAGGGGCAATTATATTTTTACACGAAGAAGGGAATTAAAGAGCTTATGATTGAAAATAGTATGCTTTTTTGTTTTGAAGATTTTTTCTACGGAAAAGAATTATCTGAAAATGAAAAAGAACTGATGAAGGAAGTACTTTTTGAATTAATAAAGTCAAAACGACTAAAAGGTCAATTTGATGAGGAAAAATTACTTTTTTCCAGCGATGAAATGATTTTTACCGGGGATTACGCTTCGGTTGTGGATGATTTTAAAAAAACCGTTAATAACTATATTAGAATTTTTGATCGAGAATTTCAAACAATTAAAAATATTTTAATAAAACGTAATGAGGTAATATATCCACAGGAAATAAAGATGATCCAGGATATATTTGATAGAATTAATGTAAATTACGTTAAATGGAGAGCCGAAATTAATCGTCTTGTAAATAAAGCAACTAATGAATTATTAAAAAAACAAGGATATACTTTAAAGAGATATGAGGGGCTACCCGCCGATAAAAAAGCCGAAATAAGAGTCTTCAAAGAAGAACCCGAAGTATATGATACTATCCAAAAGTTTGAAACTTGGGTTAAATTTTTTAATGAATTAGAGTCAACTTACGGTAAAATTATATTTCTGCAAAAAAATCTTATTAATAATCCTGAAGATATAGAAATTGAAAGAAAACTTGAAGAATTATTAGAGCATTTAGGACTAATGTAAAAAATTTTATTCAATTTTCTTTTTAATACTATCAATAAATTCTTTAACATCAATTTTTTCTTTAGGTATAATTTTATAATTTAACGGAGCACTTTTACCATCTTTTTGAAGGATTCCTTTATCAGGTTCAGCAAGATATTTTAAAGTGCGCCAAATAAAATTAATTTTAGATCGATCAGAGGGTTTAATATTATAACATCTCCTTATTCTTTTAGTGTTAACAATGTTAATGTTGTTTTCAATTAATTTATTGATGGCTTCCAATGTTTCTTCTAAATGTTTTAAAAAAAAATCCAATTTATTTACAACCCTCTTTTTCTCTGAAGTAATATATAAAATAAAAATCTATTTTTAAAAGGTATTATGAGCTTACGTAATAAATATTTATTTTTAGAATTATTTAAAATTTTATTTTAGAATTTTTGCACAAAATTTACTTTCTAATTTCATTTTTGAATAAAAATTGAATAATATTATTATAATTTAAAATTAAATTTTATTTTCGTAAAATAATAAAATATTTTAATTTTTAAAATTAATGTCGGAAAACTCTTTTTCCGCAAAACACTAAAGCACAGTTTAATTCATCGGCCCTCTTTATAACCATGTCATCCCTAATAGATCCACCAGGATTTATTATTGCTTTTGCTCCCGCTTCCACTGCTGCTTCAAGACCATCAGGAAATGGAAAAAATGAATCTGTCCCCATAAAAGAATCCTTTAATTCTCTTTCATGGCCAAATTCTTTTGCTTTTTGGGCTGCCAATTTGACAACATGAACACGACTTTGTTGTCCAGCACCAATTCCAATCGTATAAATTCCCGTATCATAAATTTGAGCAAAACAAGCAGAATTAGATTTAGCCCATTTTGATACACGATAAGCAAAAATTAATGCTTCCTTCTCTGTCTCGTCAACTTGTCGCTTACTTACAACTTTCCACTCTTTAATTATAGGTTTATAATCATATTCTTGCACTACAGCCCCACCAAGAGTTGATCTTATTTCTAATTGTTTATAAATATCATCTCTTTTATCTAAAAGATCTCCAAATTCTAATATCCTCATATTTTGTTTGGTTTTAAGAATCTCTAAAGCTTCATTCTCATAAGAAGGAGCCATTATAACTTCAATGAATATTTTCTCTTTATTTACTATAAAATCTGCAACCTCTTTAGTAAGTTTTTTGTTAAAACCCCAAATTCCTCCAAATGCGGAAAGTGGATCACAGCTAAATGCCTTTTTTACCGATTCTAATTGATTTTTTCTGTCAATTGCAACACCATTAGGTGATGTATGCTTGAGAATTGCAGTTACATAATAATCCTTACCAAAATCAAGCAAAATTTGTAAACAAGAATCAATATCCAGAAAATTATTGAAAGATATTTCTTTTCCGCCAAGTTGTTTCAAATTATGGAGTCCATATTTGCAGGATAAATCACGATAATAAGCCGCTTGTTGATCCCAATTTTCCCCATACCTGCAATCTTGAACTTTTTGATAAACTTTTATTATAGTATCCCCCATTTTTTGGTCAGGATAATAATATTTTTGAAGGTAATTTGCGATTGCGGCATTATAATCCGCCATTATAACAAAGACCTCTTTTGCTAAATCCGCTCTAATTTTTTCGCTTATTGCTCCCTTATTTTTTCTAAGTTCTTTAATTATTAAATTATAAAATTTGGGATCCGGGACAACAACGACATCAGGGAAGTTCTTAGCGGCTGCACGGATCATTGTAGGGCCTCCAATATCAATCTGTTCGAGACAAGTTTTAAGTTCAGTTGTTTTTTCTATAATTGATTTAAAAGGATAAAGATTGCAAACAACCATATCTATTGGAGGAATACCGTATTTTTCGGCATCTTTTACATCCTGGCCATTATCTCTACGAAAAAGAATACCGCCTAAAATTTTTGGATGAAGTGTCTTTACGCGGCCTTCAAACATTTCAGGAGATTCTGTATATTCGGATATTTTTAAGATTTTTATTCCATTTTCCTCTAAAAGGCGCCCGGTTCCACCGGTTGATAGAATTTCAATATTGAATTCATTTACAAGTATTTTTGCAAAATCTACGATACCCGCTTTATCATATACACTTAAAATTGCTCTATTAATCTTTTTCATATCTTTAATTCACTTTTTAATCTTGATTATATAATAAAATGAGAATTTTAGTTAAAAATTAATTAATATATAATTAATAAGAGAGGACATTAAAATTCTAATTATTTTTACCATTCAAATCTTCCTAGTAAATCATGCGGTCTAGCCTCTCGCTGACCTGCATAAGAGACAATTCCAATTTTAGCTTTTTTCATTTTTTTAATATTTTTTGCTCCTACATAAGTCATACCATTTTTTAATCCTTCCTTTAATGTGGTCAAAACTCCCGATAAATCGCCGACAAATGGGACATAATCGCTAACACCTTCGGGTAAAGTTTTAGAATCTTCTGAATAACGATCAGAAACAAATCCCGATGATCTTGCTTCTTTACTCCCCATACCCCTATATACTTTTACTTTTCTTCCTTGAATTGTATCTACATATCCCGGACTTTCTGTGCATCCGGCAAAAAAGTGTCCTGACATAATTAAATCGGCACCTACAGCAAAAGCTTTCGGTAAATCTCCCGGATGCTTAAATCCCCCATCTGCAATTAAGGATACTTTAGAACCGTAAGTATCAATTGCGTCTGCGACTTGAGCTGTTGCAAAAAGGGTTGGAGCCCCTACTCCTGTTTGAATAGAAGTACTACAAATTGAACCAGATCCTAATCCAACTTTAAGTCCTATGAATTTTTCCTGATTAAAATCACATTTAGTTAATATATATTCAGCAGCCTCATAAGTTCCGATATTTCCTAAAACAAAGTATGAATCCAATAATTCCATTAATTTTAAAGTTCCCTCAATATCTACTTTTTTATGGAAATCAGCAACGTCAATAAAGAAGATATCTACATATTTATCAATCTCCTTTAAATAATTTTGAGCCTCCATAGATTCAGGAAATTTAGGAGATAAAGCTAAAGCACATAATAAATGTCCTTCGGAATCTTTTGAGGCTAAGGGAAATTGAGGTGTAAGGTCTTTTTTAGTAATTAAACCTTTTAATACACCGTTATCATCTATAATGGGTAATTTTTCAATTCTATTTTCATATAAAACTTTTAAAGCTTCTTCTCTGGATACTCCGGGTTTTATAGAAATCACATCTTTGGTCATATAATCCTTTACCTTTCCGTTCTTTAAATCTGCAGGTATAAACGGAATATCTCTTTTAGTAAAAATTCCGCATACACGATTATTATCATTAACAACAACCAACCCACTAATATTGTATGTATCCATGATATATTTTGCTTTAGAGAGGGAATCCTCTGGTTTAATTTTAGCAATATGTTCGGCATCTATAACAAAAGAGCGGGCTCTTTTAACTATCCTTACCATTTCTAATTGTCTTTCGTAAGAACAATTTCTGTGAAGAACACCTAAACCACCATATAAAGCCATTTTTATAGCCATTTCTTCTTCGGTAACGGTATCCATAGCAGCAGAAAGAATCGGTAAATTTAAGGTATATGGTCCGAGTTTAGATGTAATATCAACATCACCGGGTTTAAATTCCGTAAATCCAGGTAATATTAAAATATCGTCAAAAGTTGCTATCAATTCTTTATAGTGTATCTTTTCTCTGTAATAATATGACATCTTAAATCTCCAATATCTTTAAAATCAATTTTTAATATCTCTTTTTAATTTTAATATAGTAGAGTTAATTTTATTAAAAAAGATAATTCAAATTATAAAGTTTTTGATAATTATAGATGAATATTTACATATAAATAAGATTTTTTCTTGGTAAATTTCTTATATAAGGATCATTTATCATGGCATCAAGAGCTTTTATAAACATTTCTTTATCTTCTTTGATATTTTTAGAAGATAAATCGCAATAATTGCTTACATGATCATTATAAACTTCAGAAGTAACATTATCTCCTAATTTTGCAATAATATCTCTCTCTTCCTTTAAACAATCTACAGGTTTAAGTAATTCGAATTTTCCTGATTTCCAATCGTCCCATAAAGGAGTATTTGGTAAAATATTTAGAGTTCTAAACCTAAAGATTGTCGGATTGACTTCTGTAAGAACCCTTGCCGTTCCCTCAACATGTTCTTTAGAATATTTGTAGCTACCTAATCCTAATATTATATACATACTTAATTTTATTCCGGCATTTAGAATTCTTTTGCCTGCTTTAATCATAGATTCTGCATTAGTACCTTTTTTCATAATCCGAAGAATCGTATTTGAGCCACTTTCTAACCCCATATATACAATATCTAAGCCTGCATTTGCAAGCTCTTTTAATTCATCATCAGATTTTCTAAGAATGTCCAATGCTTTTGCATAACAGCTAACTCTTGGTACATTTTTAATCTTTTTTCGCACATATCTTATAATTTCCGTAAGATATTCCGTTGGAGCTGATGTGGGATTACCGCCTGCTAAAAATACCGGAAAGCCATGATAATTTCTTTCTGCAAAAGTTTCAATATCTTTTTTCACATCTTCAATTGGTCTTATAGCATATTTTTGAATGCCTCCATAAATTCCTTTATATGTTCCGCAAAATCTACATTTGTTCCACGAGCACCCTCCAGTAACAGGAATTAATACGCTATATGCTTCCACGGGAGGTCTGATTACGATAACATCAGGTGGAAGTTCTTTTGTCATTTTATTTATCACCTTTTATTTATTTTACCTGGTAATTATTTATTTGCTATGGTTTACTCCAAAATAATGGTAAAAATTTATATCGAATACTAAAATTGAGATCTATTTTTATACCAATATTATAAATTTCATTTATTTAAATTAACAATTGTTTATTCTATAATATTATGAGAAATATGAAAATTTAGATTTTTGCATTATAGATCTAAAGAATTTTAATTATTTTTTTTAATAACGCACAATTTTTATTCACATAGAATAAATAATAATGATACCATTGAACTTGATGAACATCGAACAAAAAAATGCTTTATTCACATATAAAATCGTTTTAATAGGTGCTGGCGGTGTTGGTAAGACTTGTCTATTTAATCGTTTTTGCTTTAATTCTTTTGATTTAAATACATTAATGACAATTGGGATTAATTTTCATACTACATATTTACCGTTAAAATTTAGAGATTATGAAGGAGATCATAATGAATATAACGAAGAAAATTATTATGTCGTTGATTCTATATTTGATTTTAGCGGTCAGGAGCGTTTTCGGCCTTTAATCCCTCAATTTTTAGAAGGTGCTTCAGGTGCATTATTAATTTTTGATTCTGTCAATTTCTCTTCTTTTGTTCAATTAGATGAGTGGTATAATTTATTAATAAAAAATGCGGATCCGAATATTCCAAAATTACTTATTGGAAGTAAAAGTGATTTATTGGATAAGATACCTAAAGCTCAAATAGTTAGCGAAGATGTTATTTTAGATTATGTAAAAGAGAAAAATTTAGATGGATTTTATAGGACATCAGCTTTAACTAATTATAATGTTTTAGAAGTATTTAAAAAGTTAACAAATTTGATTTTAGAATATAATGAAATAAATGCTTATGTAGAATAATTTTTTAGAAATCCCGCATATAAATGAAATCGGCGAATTCATTAAAAAATTCTTTTTGTTCGCGATTTAAATCGGGATAAATATCTTTAAGATAATTTCTTGCTTGCTCGACTAAATTTTTGGAAAATTGTTCTGCGATTATAATTGCATTAGTATCAGCAAAAATTTGTTCAACTTTTTTTACATCTTCTTTAGTTACTTTAGGTTTTGAGTATATCTCATTTAAAATACGTGATTGTTCTTCATCAGTGTTTTGTACTGCCAAAATATAGATAAATTTCTTCTTTTTACCTAATATATCTTCTCTTAAATCAAGTATATCATCTCTAATAGCATAAGCTTGACCTATTCTTAACATCGCTTCCGAGAGGGGTTTTATCTGATAATGTATATTACCTTTAGCCAGAATACCTCCTATTTTAGCGGACTTTTCGAATAATCGGGCTCTCTGCATTTCAGCGATATTTAAGTACTGCTCTAATGACATCGTTATTCTATGATAATTCATATATTCTTCAATAATTTGTCCTTTCATAAGATATTGTAAAGCTTCGGAATATTCATTAATCGCAAGTAATTTAAGGTTATCAGGAAATTTTGATTTTTTAATAATATCTAATCCTAAAAGATAACCATGAGAGCCTCCTAAAATACTTAAATCCCTACCAAAAAGAATTTCTAATTCTTTTTTATTAGGGATTTCCATTGTTTTATAAACGCTTCTTATGTCCTTTGTGAGCTGTACATGGAAGGTAGGCTTTCCACGTCTTATTGTATCATCATCAATTAAATCATCATATATAAGATGTCCGCTATGCAATAGCTCTAAAGCGATGGCTACTTTTCTAACTTTTGGTAATTCCTCATCTAAATATAAAGGATTAATAATACCGCTAAAAGCAGCGATAGTAAGAATGGGATGCAACCTTTTTGCTTTTTTATTATTTGGTAATACAAAATTTTTAAATTGCTGCAAAAAATCACTGTAGAGCTCATCGTCTGCTTCTGATACGACATTATCAAAATATTCGGTTAACTCTTCATCAATCTTTTCTTTTTCCCTCTTAAAAAATTCATCTATCATGATAATTAAAACAAATATTTTTGATAATTATTTAGTCTTATTTATTTTTTAAAAAGATTGGTATTTAAAAATGAATTATTTTCGCATTGCAGCTCTAATATTCTTTAGAGCCTTGTCCGCAAATAATCTTACCAAATGATATTCATCGTGGAGTGCTTCTCTTAGTGCGGGAATTGCTTCTTGAGCCTCGGTTGGAATTGCTTCAGCCATGCTATTTATAGTCCAAACCGCAAGCCTTCTTACATGTTTATTCGGATCTTTTATGGCTTTAATTAATGCTTCAATATGTTCGATTAACATTGTAGGATTACTCTTACCTATTCTTGATAATTCTACAAGTGCTTTCATTCTGGCAGTCTCATTCTCATCGGTTGTTGCTAATTGTACTAATTTTTCAATTCCCATATAAGCCCAACCAGGTCTTTGAACGGTAACTTCACCTAAACCCTTTATTGCTCTAAATTTAGTATCCTCATCTTTACTATCAACCATTCTAAGAAACATTTCAATTGCAGGCGCAATTAATTCTATGTTCTGTTTAGCAATTTTACCGAGAACCTCAATAATATGGTTTAATCTTTCCTCGTCTTTTTCATTCAAAAACCAATCAATAATAATTTGAACATTTTCTACAGCTTTTTTCAAATCTTTGCTTTTTACGGCATCATTATAAGCTCTGCAAACCTTTTGAAGCTTCTTATCATATTCAAGGCTAACAACAATTGTAGCGACATCTAATTTAATAGCGTCCCATTTGTCCATCAAATGAGCTTGTTTAATTTCTTCTTCCCGCTTTTCAACATCTTCCTCTAATTTTTTGAAAAATTCATCATCAAGTCCTTCAAATAATACTTCTTTATTAGGATTCTTATATAATAATCCTAATAAGTCAACTGCAACATAACGCATCTCATGCTCACTATTAAACAAGTCTAAAATCTCTTTCATAATTTTTTTAATTATATCCGGGTATTTCTTTGCAACGTTATTTAAAAATTCAATTGCCTGTGCTTGGATCTCTTTATCTTCAGCATAGATATAATTTTTTAATGTTCCGAGTATGATTTTTTCTGCATTCTTAAATTTTTCATTAATAAAATTTTCATTTATAGATTCAATAATATCTAATAATCGTTTATCCCATTCCGCAGAAAATTCTACCTTTAATCTCTCTATTCTTTCTAATTCTTTTTGTAACCTCTCTTTTTCTTCCCTTTCTTTTGCTTCTCGCTGTGCCTTATCTTGTTCAAGGAAATTTTTTATTCCTTTTTCAAGAAGTCCAAGTTTATCAAGAATAGGCAAATTTTCTTCTAAAATAATTGCAATTTCGGGCTTTTTATAATCTTTTATTAATTTTTTTGTGAAATCACTTATAATCTCAAAATTCTTTTCTAAAATTTGAGAGAATAAGTTTATTGCACTTTTTTTTATATATGGATCTTTAGATAAGAGATTAGTCTTGAATAATTCAATACACTTTGCTAATTCTTTATCATCACGGGATTTAATGCAATTATTATAGGTTTCAGCTAATTCTTTTATCGGTCTTTCCCAAGTTACGTCTATATTAATTGCTTTTTTCTGAAATTCTTTTAATAATTTTATTTTTTCAAGTTGTTCTTTCTTTTTATCTTCAATCCTTTTATCTGCAATTGCTTTGAAATCTTGAGCTAATTTAGGTGGTAATAAGTCGTATATTGAATTGATTGTTTTGATAAAAAATTCATTAAGAGCGTCTTTAGTTTTCTTTTTGCTCTCTTGATATAATTTTAAAGTATTTGCTATCACGTCTTTAATTAGAGGTTCTCTATTATCAGGGTGAGCAATTATTGAAAAAAGGGCGCAACCCATTTCAAAATCATTAATTTTTTCATCATCAGAATATAATTCAATTATCTTTTTAATTAAATCCTCTATAACCTTTTGGGCTTGGACAGTATTTTCATCTATTATAAGTTTATTGTAATATTGCCCTATTCTAAGAAAATCTCCTGAAATTCCAACAAATTTAATTTCTTTTGCCTTAACTCTTTCTAAAAATTGCTTCTTTTGCTCTTCTTCGAATTTAATTCTTGATAATCTTTCTGCATGTTCTTGAGCAATTTTTTCTAAAAGCGTTTGATCAGTTATAAGTTGTCTTGCAGGAGTTTCAATAAGTAACCCTAAAACAGTAGAAGCATATTCTGATTTTTCAGGGTCTTGATCTGCCTTTTTATATCGGTGAATAAGAACTTGAATCCCTTTTTTAAGGAATCCCGGCTGAACATTTGCAATCTTACTTAATACAATCCCCGCAAAATCCCGTATATTTTTATCATTATGAAAAACAAGAGTGAGCAGACCATCAATTGCGATATTTACTTCCATAATATCCTGCATATCAATACCATTATTGTAATCTTGTATAAGTCTTTTAATTTCTTCGGGATAGTTATCTTTTATTTCTAATTTCAAAGACATATTCTTCACTCAAGCCGATTTATATTTTTAAGTCTCAATTTTAATTATATATTTAGTTTTAATAATTATTATATCTTAAGCTAAAATGAAAATTTTAGAAAAAAAGTGAATTACTATGTTAATAGGCGTAATTTCTGATACCCATGATAATAAAGAAAAAATTTTAAAAGCAGTAGAAATTATGAATGAGCGGGGAGTTGAGGCAGTAATTCATTGCGGAGATTTTATTGCACCTTTCGTGAAAAGATGGTTTGATGGACTTAATGATACCGCTAAAAAGAATTTTTACGGTGTTTTCGGCAATAATGACGGAGAGAGATTATTTTTAAAGCAAAATCTCGGACAAATTTGTAATCTTGTAGGCACAGAATTAAATATTGAACTTGGCGGAAAAAAGATATATGCATCCCATACTTTAGATAAGGAGGCTATAGATGGTTTAGCACAATCAGGAAAATTTAATATTATTTTGACGGGTCATACACATTCAATTGTAAATAAAAAATATGACAACGGAACTCTTATCTTAAATCCAGGCGAAGCATGCGGTTATCTAACGGATAAAGCCACTTTCGCCATTATAAACACAGAAAAAATGGAAGCTGAAATTATTGAAATTTAAACAAAAAATTTTATTTTTTTTATATGAATAATTTAACTCCGAAAGAGATTTTTCAAGCATTTAAAGAAAAAAGATTAGATAATAATGATACTGCAAATGCACTTATTTATTTTTTAAGAAATTCCAAGAAAGATCACTTAAGAATTGATTGTTTGAATTATTTAATAGAATTAAATAAAAAAGATGATAATTTTTTTGAAATTTTGGAGAATATATTAGTCTCTGATTCAAATGAAATAATTAGAAGTAAAGCAGCGGAATTGATTATTAATATCTTTTCCGAGAAAGCTTTTGCTCCCATTAAATGGGCTCTTAACAATGATAAATCGGAATATTGCTTGAGAACAATTGTATACACAATAATCCAATCAAACAATAATAATCTTAGAAAATTATTAGATCAAATCAAATTTGTAATTTGTAATGATTGTATTGTATTTCCTAAAAAAAATACGCTAAATTTGAGCCAAAAAAATTTAAGAGACATAAATTCTGTAATAGGATTAAAGAACTTTAAAGATCTAAGAGAATTAAGTTTAAACGATAATATCCTTGAAAATATCGATGGTATTGATTTTTTTTCAGAATTAAAATCTCTTTTTTTGCATAAAAATAATATTAAAAAAATTAAAGGTCTAAATAATAATTTACAATTAAAAAAGCTTTTTCTTCAAGCAAATTTAATTGAAAAAATAAGCGGACTTGAGAACTTAAAAGAATTAGAAATATTAGATTTGAGCTTTAATAAAATAGAAAAAATAGATGGTTTAGATTCTCT
>CAZVTX010000088.1:0-11575 GCA_964629395.1 uncultured archaeon | reverse complement strand
ATATTTGAAAACGTTGTTAAATTTAATATCGGAAAAATAAGGATCGGAAAATATCAAAATGTTGGGCCGTTAAATTACGTAGACTCTGTTATGGATGTAATTGTTAATCTATGGTTGCAGCCTATGTTTAATATGTCAATTAACGGTTTAAAATTACAGCTTTTAGATGGCGATCTCTATAAGGCACTTTATGTAAATGGTGGGCATGATTTTTATGAAGTTGCTAAAGAAGCTACCATCGGACAAGTTGTTTTAAATCCGATGAGACCCGTATACTTTAATAGCTGTTATCCTTCTAATTTAACTAAAGATCCTTATAAACCTTATATTGTCAATAATACAAATGCCATTTGGAACGCTAATGATTCTATTTGGGAGTGCGAGGATACCTCATTTATCCTCGATCGAAAAGATCCACGGGTATACGGTAAAAAGATAGTAGATATTACCGAATTTAATAAGAATGCTACCGAGGGTGGCGGATTTCAGAATAATCAAGTATTAGGTTTAGCTTATCCAACTTTGAATAATTTTAGCATTAAAGTTGAGTTATTCAATAAATCTCACGGAACATGGGATACTCGATATAAAAGGAAATACTGGGCGGACTTAGGCGGTCCTTACTTCCCCGTTCAAGTATATGGAAAGGAATACGGAGGTTATCCCGATCATTATTGCATTTATCATAAATATTATTCACCTCTCGTATCCTTATTACAAAAAGCGTTAAAGTTAATGAGTGAATCGGGTATTGCAACTGATACTGATGCAATAAAAGAATTAATAAGCGGTATTGCACTTGCAGGAACGGTCAATATTACAATGTTTTCAATGGATCTTTCAATTAATCTGAACAATCCCGAAATAAATGCTTTATTTGAACCAGTATCTGGATTATTCCTTTCATTAACAGGATATGCTATAAAAGAGTATGCAAGAACTATATCAGAACCGCTTTCAAAATTTCAGCATCCAAGAGAACAACAAATGGAGAAATTAATGAGTGCTGCTGGAATAGAGGATATGTTTGGTGATTTAATGGATATGTCATCAATTCCCCTCGATATTAATGATATTTTATGCGGAATTTCCTTCCCTGGTATTGCAGACAGACCTAATCATGCATACAGCCCACAAACAGACGGTCAAGATGGGAGTTCCCGTTGTTGGGATGGACATACGGAATGGGATAATCAATGGGAATACACCTTAGATCCTGAGCGAATATCGGCTTATAGGGGTAGTTTGGATGATCCATTTTTTACTGGAGAAAATGGTTGGGTTGCAAAAGAAAGATTTATTAAAGACGTTGGCTATGAATGGTTTAAAACAGTTACAGATAATTGGGCAAAATCCGTTAATACAAAAAATCCGTTTTTTGAAACAAATTATTCTCTTCAAGGGCGTTATCAAAAAGGGAATCGTATTGAAGATCCTAAAAAATGGCCATTATTATATAGTTACGATGCATTTAAAGGGCGATGTAGAACAGCAGTTATTACATTGCATACGGGAATAGTTTCTAAAATCCCGTTTGGCCTTCTCGCAGCGAAATTATCATTATGGATTGAAGATCCATATAGGCCCTGTCAATATATGCCAATGGGCTATGTTTGGGTAAATTCATCCGTTTTATTAATGACTGCCGATGAAATTCTTAACGATTCATATGTAAATCAAGCAGTACCTATATTTTTGCAACAACTTAATAATCCTAATGGTCTAACATTACAGGATATTAAAGATAATTATTATGAAAATGGAACTTTAGGAGATGATCAAGAAGAAACAGATCTTGCGATGCTAGCATTATGTGAAGCAGGCGTTAATGGAACATATAAAATTGATAAATATGGTAATACAAAAAAACACGGATGGGTTATTAATTTTAATGTTCGACTATTTGAAGGAATTGCATCATATGAATTTTTCTGGCAAATGATTTCTGGAGGTAGCTTTAACATACACTTCTTAGCTCAAGGTAATCTTAATTTCTCCTTTATGGGATATGAATTTTATAACCTATTTTTGCCTTATGACATCCTACAACTTGGAGATCCATCCAGATATGCCGAAAGATGTAAATATGCTCAAGCTAATAACCCACAATTTACAGGTTGGGGCATTCCTATGCAAAACGGAACAATAAACAATGATATAGAAGAAGAAAATGAGGATGATTACTGGCCGCATTATATATTAAAGCAGCCAACTCTTGAATTTGCCGTATCATTACCTATTGATGCAATCTTAGATTTTGAGTCATTTTTAGACTTTAATACTTTACTCAGTAGTTTATCCGGTATTCGATTAGCGGGAACTAATATTTATGTAAATGTTGAGCTTCCTGTTAATAATCCAGTTCCGTTAATACTATGGATTGAAAGAGTACACATTACAATAGGTTTGGGAACAGAACAAAATGTAAACTCGGATGAATGGCCCTGGAAAATTTATATTGATGAGCTATCGAATACACCATTGGTTGATTTGACTGCACCTGACATTCATCACGGTGATCCAAATGATCCTTACGATTTACGTTATAATATATATGCTAATTGGTATGTACCTCATCAAGTTGTGATTAACGTTGAAGCAAATATCCCAATTAATGTACCAGGATTAATGGGCTTATTAAGTGCAATATTAAGCGGAGATCCTATATATGCTAAACTTCTAGTTCTTCAAATAGATACAATAATGCCTTCAGCATTGGGGTATGAGTATCCTCTTGTAATGGATCTGGGAGATTTAAGTGAACCCATGGAATTATCATTATTTTAAAATAATTTTTTTTTCTTAATTTTTTGAGTTTCTAAATTATATAAAATTTTTACAAAAATTTAATTAAAAAACGTATTCTTAATGTAGTTTCTCAAGATTTTAATTTAGTTTTTAATAAGAGAAAAATTAAAAGAAACAATTCAAATTTAATTTTGTGGAAGCTGCGAAATTACTTACTAAACTTTCGAAGGAAGATCTAAGAATTTTAATGGCAATTGAATTAGGTATGAAAAAAGCCGAATATGTGAAAGTAAGCACAATTAGATTTTATGCCCGGTACCCTTTAGATGAGACTATATTTCGATTGAATAGAGTTCATAAATGGGATCTAATTATTAGAGATACTGCTACGGATTATGAAATGGGTTATACGCTTAATTCAATAGGTTATGATTTACTGGCACTGCATGCTTTAGTAGAAAAAAATATTATTAGCCAATTAGGTCCTTTAATCGGAAAAGGAAAGGAATCAGATGTTTATAGCTGTATGGATGATAACGAAAATGTTTATGCTTTAAAAATATTTAGGATGGGACGAACTAGTTTTAAAAGAATCAAATTGTTAAGAGATATAATAGGAGATCGCTCACATATTTCATGGCTTTATGTTAATAGATTAGCGGCAAAAAAAGAATTTGAAGCATTAAATAAAATATATACATTAAAATTGAATACACCAAAACCAATTGGTTATAACAGGCACATGATTGTTATGGAATATTTAAAGGGAAAAGAACTTGTATATTATAAAGATATAGATGACCCTCTTTATATTTTTGAAAAAATAATTGATCAAATGAAAATAATTTACCAGAAAGCCGGAATGATCCATGGAGACCTCGGAGAATTTAACATCGTATTAGATGAGGAAGGAAATATTTTAATTATAGATTGGTTGCAGTGGATTCCTAAAGATCATCCTAATGCTAATCAAATCCTTAAAAGAGATATAAATAATATTTGCAATTATTTTAAGAAAAAATTTCAAATTTATTGCGATGCAGATGAGATTTTTTCAGATTTTATAGAAGATTATTAATTTTTTTTTATGAAACCGATATGTATGATGTCTTCTAGATCTTCTAAATTTATGATTTTTAAATCTCTTAAACTTAGCTTTAATTCTTTTTGAATTTTTTCATTCATTTTCTTTTTTAAGATTGATGAGATCCAAAAGCCATTATTTTTACCTGTATATAATAATTCTCTAATCCCTCTTAATGGATTTGATAAATTTTGTATCGAAGTGAAAGTAAAAATTGCGTCAAATGAGGCTTCTCTAAAAGGAAGATTCTCAATATCAGATAATATTAAATTTGGCTTTATTCTTTTTTTAACTTGAATCTTTAATCGTTTTTCTTTAAATATTTCTAACATTTTAATGGAAACATCAATGCCAATATAGGTAAAATTTTTAATTAAATTTGATTCTTCGTTTTTAATTAAAAATTCAAAGAATAATCCCGTTCCGCAACCACCATCTAAAATCAATTTATTAATCAGAGAAATTCCTTTAATACTAACATTATATTTGGCATTTTGGATATTATAATATCGAGAATCGTAATGTTTTGCGGTTTTATTGTAATCTATTATGATTTTCCATTTTTTATCATCTTTATTATTGAATAGATCAAACAAATAAAACGCCTAAAAAATTATTTGAATTTATTCATTCTGATAAAAAGATTTTAATTGAAAAAAGTTTTTCTTTAAATTATCATTTTTAGAATTAATAAATATTAGAAGAAAAATAAGGTTAAATATATGTCTAAAAACAATAGCCAAAAAACTTTAAAAAATCCGTTACAAATATTAATGGCAGCACAAAATTCACAAATTTTATTAAGGTTAAAAGATGGAACAGAATACAAAGGCTTATTAAAAGAAATCGATCCTTATATGAATATTATTTTACAAGATGCTACCGAAATTATGGATGGCTCTCCAGTTGCAAAATATAATGAAATATTCATTCGAGGAAATAATCTTTTATTTGTAAAGCCTGACGCGCTTGAAATGTATTAAATTTTAAATCTGTCTTATATAGCCCCGAGAATTATTATAACTATTGATAATAAAATTAGTCAATATTATTTAAATTGAGCAGAATAAAAGTAGTTGGATATGGAACTTTTATAACTAGGGGCATTTGGAAAAATAAACAAAATGTTGAACCTTGTCTTGTAAAGGGTTATAAAAGAATTTTACCTCCAGGAAATTGGTTTCCTTTTGTATTAAAATGTGAAAACAATTCTTTTTGGGCATTAAAGTTTGAAATTAATGAAAATGAATTAAGAGAATTGGATTTTTATGAAGGTGTTGAGTTAGGATTATTTGAGCGACAAAAAATTCCAATATATTTAAAAAATGGAAAAGAAGACCAAGCATATATATACCTTCCAACTCAAAAGACGATAAATCAATTTAAGTTGGATTTGAAATGTGATGATAAAGACCTCTGGAAAGAGGTTATTAAAAAAGATAAGGAAATTATTAATCGTTTTCCGGAATTAGCTTTTTAGGATATATACCTCTTAATCAAAAATTTTTGGTATTATCTCTTCACCTCGAACAACAGCATAGGAGCCGGGATTTCCGTAAAAACCACCCCGATAATTAGGTGCTGAGAAAATTGATGATAGTCTCTTTTTAAAAAACCATCTATAACCCTCTGGAAAACATTCATGAGCTCTAATAATATATTTTAAACTATTTTTTTCTAAAAATTCGTTAAACGCATATTCTCCAAAATCAAAAACTCCGGGACCGCGAAAACTTGGTCTAAAGTTTTTTACATTCTTTTTAGGATCATTCCACATAAGTTCAATTAGATCATTTTCTATATTTGGATTTGAAATTATGTCTTTAGTTTTTAAACTGGATAATTCCTTTAATATATTAATATTTCTGGGAATACCTCCGTGAACACATAAAATAATATTATTTATAATTATACAAAACGGTAACGAACGATATAACCTTGCTACTTCATTAAATTTAGATACATCTTCAAATCTATTTATAAACTCGTAGAAAAATCCATAAGCTTTATTCATTTCAAGAGTTTCATGGTTACCTCGCAATAAAAAGTATTTCTTAGGATATAATATCTTTAATATTAAAACAAGAATTAGACATTCTAATTGATGAGGACCTCGATCTACGATGTCTCCTAAAAAAATAATATAATTCGGATTTGTATCATTAATAATTTTTAAAATTTTTTGAAGTGCTTGTAAATTTCCGTGAATATCACCAATAATATAAAATATATCATTAATATTTTTTGAATTTAAATAAATTAAAAGATCTTCTTCATCAAAGATTTCCGTTGCTCTTTTAAGAATTTGAGAAATTCTTTCAAAATTTAATTTCGAAATTTCTTCGGGATTATTTAAAAGGTATTGTAAAAATATATCGTCTATCAAATCTTACATTCAAAAATCATTCATTCTTGCTATTTTAATAATAATCTTATAATTTTTAAATTGTTTTATTATATCTAATATTAAAAAAGTATCAAAAACTAAATTGATGTCTAATTATATTCCTATTTTAGGTTAATTAAATGAATTCCGGGAAATTTAACGATTTTAAATCAAAAATAAGCAATTATATAAGAGATTTTGAGGAAAATCTAATTAATAAAAAAGAGTATCGTCAAAGTGGAGGGATTGTATATACTCCAAAAGAAATAGCGAATTTTATTACTGAAAATTGCTTCAGAATTTATTTTAAAAATATCCAAAATAAAATCCAAACTCTTAATTCAAAAGAAAAGATTAAGAGAATCTTATCAACGAAAATTCTAGATCCTGCATGTGGTTCAGGACGATTTTTAGTTTCAGCAGCAGAATACTTATTTAAAAAAATAAAAAATTTAGAATTAGATTTAGATAATATTGAAATAAAGAAAATTATAATCGAAAATTGTATTTATGGAGTAGATATAGATTATAATGCAATATTAATTTCTAAAATTAGACTCTTCAAATGGTTATTTAAAGATATTGATAATTATAATAATTTAATTGATTCAAATATTCATTTTGATATAAAATTAAATGATTTAAGTAATTTTTTAGAATATATTCCTCTGAAGTTCAATATATTATGCAAAGATTTCCTTTTGGAATATATTAATGAATTTAAGAATTTAAAATTCGATTTAATTATAGGAAATCCTCCCTATATCGAAAATAAAAAAATTAAAGGTGCAGATTATAAAAAAGAATTATATAATAAGTTTAAATCCGCTTATAAATTATTTGATATTTCTATATTATTTTTAGAAAAAGGATTATACATCTTAAATGATGAATCAGGTGTAATATCCTTTATAATGCCGAATAAATTTTTAGCTGCTGATTATGGTGAAAAAATCAGAGATTTAATTCTCTCTAAGGCATATATTGAAAAATTGATAAATATATCCTCGCTTCCTATTTTTAAAAATACTTCTATTTATCCAATTATTATCTTTTTAAAGAAGAAAACTAATAAAAAACAAAATAATCATAAGATTGATATTTTTTTAATAAATTCACTTAAAGAATTAAAAAACTTTGATAATCATACGGGGAAAATTTCAGTAGAACAATCTTTATTTGAAAATCTACCTAAAAAAATCTTCCCAATTTCTAAAAATATCGAATTAATTCAATTTCTATATGCTAATTATAAAACATTGCAAGATCAGTATAAAGATCTTAAAATAATATATCGCCCCTATGGTTTTTTAAATTGGAGTAAATTTCTAGATAATGTAAGCGAATTTAAACAACATAAGAGAGATTTAATTTTATTGGGAACTGGAAATATTGGAAAATATTATTTTAATTTAGAAAAGAAAATTCGCATCGCTAATCGAACACTTAACGTATCATATTTCAATTATAATTCAGAAATTAAAAAGAGATGGTATGAATTAGAGAAAGAGAAATTAATTTTTCGTGAGATTGCCCGTGAATTAACATTTGTTTTTGATCCTGGATTATTCACTAATGTTACAGGTTTATATTTTTTAATTATTCCCTCATTTAAGAGTAGATCTTATTTTCAACTCTTAGCGTTATTTAATTCAAAATTATTAGATGTTATTTTTAAAACTCTATTCGGAACGCTTCATATGTCGCAAGGATATCTTAGATTTAACGCTATTTTTATAAAACAATTGCCCATTCCCGATAATATCCCATCAATTTTATCTGATTTCGCATTTATTACGCAATTCATTTCCCAATTAATAAACAGTATTTATATATCTGAGAGTATGAGGATAAAATTAGAAAAAATATTAAGATTTTTTTTGAATCTAATTGATGCTATTATCTTTTTTATTTATTTTAAACCTATTTTATCCGATGAGGACTATTATAATTTACAAGAAATTTTAAATAAAAAATCTTTGTTAAAAAACGTAAATTTTAGTGAATTGATCTCTTATTTAATTATAAATCTTAAACAGAAGAATCTCTCAAACTCAATAAAAAATCTTTTTAATAAAATTGAAGAAATATATAATTATTATGAAGGAAATGAACGATTAGCAACAGAAATTAATAGAATTATAAGTTTAAAAATTGTAAAACTTATATAGATTAGATATATTTTTTTTCATAATATAACTATCATAATAAATTTTATGCGGACTAATCAACTTAAAGATAAATATAAGAGACATATTATAAAACTTGGAAATTCGAAAGCTATAACTTTTCCGCAAGAATGGACTAATCTGGCAGGGCTTCAAGAAAAATCTATTGTTTCTTTATATCCTATTGACGAAAAGACTATTTTAATAAGAGTTGCTGAGAAAGATAAGAAAAAAGTTGTTTTTAATCTTGATACTAATGAATGGCCTTTGGAATTAATTAGACGGGCAATTATTTCTGCTTTTAAACTAAACATAGATGAGATTAATTTAAAATACACCGAAAAAGAATATGAACAGGTTTATTCTTTATTAATTGAGTTAAGAAAAGAAGTTATAGGTATGGATTTTAAAATTTTATCTGATTTAAACACCTTTAATATAAGCTTCCTTGTGGATATCTCCAAAACTCTATTTCGCGATGTTTTAATGGATCTTGCTGAAATTTTCAGACAAATAATTATTAATATTATTGAAAATAGGATAAATAAAAATAATGAGTTATTATTAGCGGAACTTGATAGGAAATATTCATTAGGAATTCGTATATTGATCACCGGGCTAACCGATTATCCTATAGCTAAGGTTTATAAAGAATTTCCTATAATACGGTTTTTAGGAGATAGAGTCCTTTTACTTTACATTAGAGATTTTATAAATGAGGCTCTTACCATTCAGCATTTACCCGAAAAATTCATTCAGAAATATAAAGAAATCCTTGAAAAAATTCCATCGCTTCTTATAGATATTATTACAAATTACAGAGATATAAAAATTAATGACTTACATGAATTCCAAAAATATCTATTAAATTTGAATAATATATTAGAAAATATCGATTTTATAGATAAATCTGAGGAAGAACATCAAATAAGAAATTGTATAAAATATTATTTAAGAAGCTTTCAGGATTTTTATGATATCGGTATAACAAGAATTATTGAATCTGAAATTGGTATGACTTAATCAAAAGAAAGATCTAAAATCTTTTTTATAATTAATCTTTATCAAATCTATGAATAAACCTCTTCCTATTATTTTTAAAAAATATCCGAATTTAGAAGGAAAACTTCCATGGATTCCAATATTAACTAATGTTCCTACTCCTGTTGAACGATTAACAGAATTAGAAAAAGAACTTGGTTTAGAAGAAGGTAAAATTTTTATTAAAAGAGACGATAAAAATCATCACGTTTATGGGGGAAATAAACTTCGGAAATTTGAGTTTATTTTTGCCGAAGCATTAAAAAGGAAAAAAAAAGGAGTAATGACTTTTGGCGGAGTTGGAACTAATCACGGTTTAGCTTGTGCTATCATCGCTAAAGAGTTTGATCTAAAATGTGATTTATTTCTGGCCAAGCAACCGCTCACATGGCATGTTCAACGTTCGTTATTACTTTTCGATTATTTTGGTGCAAAAATCCATTATTCGGATAGTTATGGGGCAATTGCATTAAAAGGTTTGATCTTTAGACTTTTCCATCCAAAATATTTCATGATGCTTCCAGGGGCATCATTATTAAAGGGGAAAGGAAGCCCATTAGGAACCATTGGTTTTATAAATGCTTTTTTTGAACTTCAAGAACAAATAGATAAAGGTATTATTCCTAAACCTGATGCGATATTTGTTGCATGCGGCTCAACAGGTACTGCAGCGGGATTAATTGCAGGAATCAAACTTTTAGGATCTGATATTAAAGTTCATGCAGTTGCTGTAAGTGCTGAAATGTTCGTTAATTATGAGTCTGTAAAAATTAATGCTAACAAAACTTTAGAATATTTACAAAAATTAGATCCCTCAATTCCTAAAGTTTCCGTTGATAAAAATGATTTTATAATAGTTAATGGTTATTTGGGCTCTGAATATGGGGTAAAAACAGTTAGGGGTCAAAAAGCCGTTGATATGGTAATGGAGTTAGAAGGTTATAAAAGAGGATTCAAATTAGAAACAACGTATACGGGAAAGGCAATGGCGGCTATGTTAGATTATTTAAAAGAAAAAGAAAATAAATCTAAAATTGTACTTTTCTGGAATACATATAATTCAAACGATTTAGACGAATATTTAAAAAAAATTGGATTCAATTGGAAAAAATTACCAAAAAAATTACATAAATTTTATAAAGGTATTAAATTCCAATGCTGGCAAATCGCAAATTGCCCTAAAGAACTAAGAGAGAGTTGTCCCGCTTATCTAAACCATGAGTATCGATTTTGGAAGATTACGGAATGTAAACATGGTCCTGAAATGCAAGAAAAGCTTAAGAAGGAGATTGAGAGTCTTATTACTCTTGAAGATGCATAGTTTTTAGTTTTTAATCTTTTATTTTATTCTACTTTAATTCAAAAATTTTCGTTCTTTAAATATAACAAATTAAATTAAATTATGTAATTCTCAATTTGAAATTAAAAAAAATAAGTGATATTAATGGATTTAGATAAAAAAGTAATGATTTCATTGGCTATTTTGCTTACAATCGCCTACGGAATGAGTATGGCTGCTGCAGGAGTCAGCATCCCTGGTTGCTGTGAAGGAATTCCTTAAATCTCTAAACCAATGGATTAAGCCTATTATATTTTTCTTTTTCTTTTTCATTTTCTCATTATTATTTTAAAATTTTAGTTTTAAAATTCAAAAAATCTAAATTTTAAGAAAAATTTAATATAATACTATATTAAAGAAAATTCCTATTGTTAGTGATATAGTTATGGCAAAAAAGAAAAGGACTAGTGCCCCTAAAAAGAAAGGAGGTAGTTCTTCAAGAAAGAAAAAGGTTATTCCAGATCCAGAGGAGGATCAAGTTCCCGAAGGAAAAATTGATGAAAATGGAGATGAAGTAATTGATTTGTACGAGGAAGATGATGACCTTACGGATGATTATTATTATGATTTAAATGAAATAGAAGATGAAATGTTAGCCGATGAAACAGAAGAAGAAGAATTTGGTCCGGAAGTCGATGAGATTGAAAAAATGTTAAGAAAAATTAAATGTGAATCATGTCCTGGTAGCTCAAGTAAGAGGGAATGTAAAGTAAGAGATGATTTTGGCTGTCCACCTGATAAAGCGAATAAATAGTTTTATTTTTTTTTCATTAATAAATCCAGACAATTAATTTTTTAATCCATAAAAT
>CAZVTX010000087.1:5379-11598 GCA_964629395.1 uncultured archaeon | reverse complement strand
TGAAATCCTATAAACAATGCTCCCAAAATACCGAAAAAGATGCCCTTCTTTAAATTCTCACTTACCACAATAATATTGAAAAAGAAATAAAAAATAAAAACTATTTTGAGATTTTTTCTTTATTAATGATTATAATCAAAGAAAAGATCGAAATTAATGTTAAAACAATAAAAATTTGTGTGATATAGCCTGGAATGGATGATTCTGGAATTTCAAAAGGTGTATCCTTCTTAATCTCAAATATCACTCCAATATCTTCCCGTTCTACTTTATGGCTTACAACAAAGCCTGTATTTGAATCAAATGAAATTATTTCTTTAATATCTCCAGAATTAATTGTTAAAGTTGTTCCGTCAACTGTCGCAATTGCTCCTAATCCCTTTGCAATAGGGAGATTATTAAGATATTCTGAAACAGGAGTAGGACATAAAATAGATGGGCGCCAACCTAATTCTGAATTTTCCGAATTTTTATAAATAGATGCCTCCTTTGTATAAGTTGGACCAAATAAATAAGTTTCATCTTCTTCATAAAAATCTATATATATTTTCCATGTATCTTCATCTTCATCATCTATAGAATTAATTCTAAATGTGACTATCTTACCTTCTTTTCCAGGAAGATAACCTTCATTTTCAGTTAAAACTTTATAAGCCCATATGTCTTTCTCTGAAACTCCAAGAGAATATGCTTTAGAATTTATAATGAAAGGTAAAAAATTAAAAGAAATAATTAAAAGAAAAATAAACCTTTTGTTCATTTAAATCAATTTAATTATTTATGATCTAATAATTATTCAATTAGTGTTATTAATTTATAAATTATAATTAATGTTGATTAAAATCATGAAAATATAATAAGAAATAACTAAGAATTTCATAATTTACTTAAATAACTTAAATGCTAAATTTCAAAAAATAATATAGAAAATGAAAAGGATTAAAGTGTATAACTAATTATTTTTCAACGAAAAATTATTTTTAGCTTTTTAAAATTATAAAAGAATATTTAGATAAATAAAAAGACTAAAATTAATTATTTTCAATTAATTAAGAAAATATATTTTCGAAAAAAATCAAAGTTAAATATTTATTTATGTGAGAATCATTGATTTTAGCCGAATTTGAATATAATCATCAAGAGATAATAAAGGGTTATACTAATAGGACGCTATATATAAATCTTACCACCAATGAAATTAAAATTAAGCCTGTCTCTGAGGAAATGAAAGAAAAATTCATTGGTGGAAAAGGATTCAATTTATGGCTTATGTGGAATTCATTACCGAAAGACCGAATTGTAAAATGGAATGACCAAGAGAATGAGATATGCATCGCAAACGGTCCTTTAGGTGCGTCTACATATTATCCTGGGGCAGGAAAATCAATAGTCACTACAATCTCACCATTAACGGGAATTCTAATTGATAGTAATGTTGGAGGATATTTTGGCTCATATCTCAAATTTTCGGGATTTGACGCCTTAGAAATCCAAGGGAAAGCCGATAAGGATGTAATTATTTTTATCAATGGACAAGACCATAAAATACAAATAGAAGAAGTAGAACCCAGCGATAATTTATCAATATATTCTCATGAACTAACGCAACAATTAACTGAAAAATATGCAAAAGATCATTCCGAAGCAGAAAAACAGCGAATATCGATTGTCAGTACAGGCCCTGCCGCCAAACATTCTAAATGGGGTATGCTTAATTTTTCATGGTATAGCCGGAAACGAAAATGGGCTTCTTGTAAGCAAGCTGGAAGAGGGGGAATTGGAACGGTATTCGCAGATAAGAATATAAAAGCTATTGTATGCCGTGCTCCTAAATACGATACGAGAAAAAATAATCCTGCGGATGAAGAGACTTTAAAAAGATTCGGAAAGATGCACCATAAAGAGATCGTTGAGCTTGATCCAAAAAAGAATGCCATGCGATATATTGGAACAGGTTATTTACCTGAAATTATGAATGCTACCGATTTACTTCCTGTGGAAAATTTCAGATTCGGACAGCATCCCGAAATCAGCGATCGAGATATTCCTTATAAAAGAGAGGTTTGGTATGAATTATTTAAGGAAGATACTGGATCAGGGGCAGATGGTTGCTGGCTGGGATGCTCGGTAAGTTGTTCTCATTATGTTAGAAATTACAAGGTTAAAACAGGACCATTTAAAGGACAGAAAGTAATCGTTGATGGTCCAGAATATGAGACGATTGCAGGTTGCGGTTCTAATTGGGGCGTTTGGGATCCTGAATGGGTTTTAGAAGCAAATTTTTATTGTGATACTTATGGCTTGGACACGATTTCAGTAGGAACCGGCATTGCTTTTGTAATGGAATGTTATGAGGCAGGAATAATAAATAAGGAAATAACAGGCGGTCTTGAATTAAAATTTGGAAATGCTGAAGCTGCAATAGAATTAATACATCAAATAAGCAGAGGTGAAGGTTTCGGTAAAATTGTAGGACAAGGAATTAGAGAAATGAAAAAAATATTTACCGAAAAATATGGAGCTAATCCCCAATTTCTACAAGACATCGGAATGGAGCATAAAGGACTTGAATTTTCGGAATATGTAACAAAAGAAAGCCTTACACAACAAGGCGGATATGGTTTCACCAATAAAGGACCCCAACACGATGAGGCTTGGTTAATTTTTGAGGATGTTGTCAGAGGTTCTATACCTTCATTTGAAGATAAGGCTTCTGCATTAAAATGGTTTCCACTATGGAGAACGTGGTTTTCATTATGCGGCCTCTGTAAACTCCCTTGGAATGATGTTGTTTCCGATGAGAATTATAAATTACCAATTAAAGATCCGGAAACTGGAGAGCTTATTCAATCTAAGATTTTGTATCATGTAGAATGGTATGCAAAATATTTCTCTGCAATGACCGGAAAATCGGTAACTCCCGATGATTTGATTAAAATGTCCGAACGTGTATATAATTTTCAGAGAATATTTAATATTCGACAAGGAAAAGGATTACGTGAACATGATTCCGCATTTCCCTATAGAGCTATGGGACCTGTTACTCCAATCGAATATAATAGCCGAAAAGATAGATATGATGAGCAATTAAAAAACATATTGAATACAGAATTAAATGGTTTGGCTGTAGAAGAAAAAATAAGATTATTACGTGAATATAGGGAAGAACAATATTATAAGCTCCAAGATGCCGTATATCAAAAAAGAGGTTGGAATAAGAGAGGATGCCCTACAATTAAGCTTGTAAAAGAATTAGGAATTGATTATAAGGATGTAATAGAAGTTATCAAACCATATCAATAATCAAGACCGAATAAAAAAAAAGATTTTTAATTAGAATTATTATTCTTTTTTAATTTTTAAAGTTATTCCCGATAAAATTAGCAAAATTCCCGGTATCAAGCCAATATAAACTGATATATCAATAAATACTATTATAATCATATATTCTATAAACATATTTAATAAATATAGAACAATAATGATTGCCTCTAAAAGTAGTATTTTAATACCTGAAACAATATATTTTCTACGCTCTTCTTTTTGATTATCGCAATTTAATAAGTAATCAAAGCCAGTTAGAATCGGAAAATAAAAGATGCTTAAAATAAGAATATATACAATAAATCCTACAACATTCGCGACTCTCCATGTAATATCAATGAAAATGCCGCCGCTCCCGCCACCTTGGACAATTGAGCAATAAGGAAAAAAAGTAATGAATATTAATGAAATAGATGCACATATTAAGAGAGTTAATCTCATTGTGTTAATCTTTTTCCTATTTGATGTTTCTATTCTATGTAAAATAATATTAACAATTCTAAGAATTATTCCCACCATAAAACCTAAAAAAACCACCGTGTACGGCAAACGAAATATCGCAAAATTTACGCCTAAAATTGCTAACCATGAATACTTTAGAGCTTTAGGATTTATCATTTTTATAGATTCTTCACTTTTAATTAGATCTCTTAAATAAGAATTAAATAAAATAAAGATTATCCCTAAAACTCCTATCGTAAATCCAAGTTCCCTATTATAAAGATATCCTAAAAGAATACCTCCTCCAATGAATATAAATCCCGCTATTGTATAAGTCGAAAATTTAGCAGGTAAATTATGGATTAAATTATTCTCTTCCTTCATCTAATTTACCTCCTTTTGTTTCATATTCTAATTTTTTCTTCTTAGCGATAATTACCATAATAATAAGAGAACTTGGAATTAAAATGAGTGCAAAGAGAAAGGTAAAACGTGTTTCGTAATATTCGAAAATGACCGGATCATAATATATACTCGTTATATTTCCTTTTGAGTTGTTGAATGGAATATTTTTAAAAGTGGCATTAAATAAAGTATAAACACCCATATTGGGATCATCATCAGAAGGGGTATTTTCTTCCCTCTCTACTCTCATATTTTTATCAATATCTATAATAGCTTTTGTTCCATTATTGAAGCTTAAAATTGCTTTATCTGCTGTAATGATTGTGGATACATCATAATCTCCTATTTTATACCATCCCTGTGATTTTTCTTCATCGATTTCAGGTTTAACTCTTTTGAATCCATTGAAAACATCAAGTAATATGTATAAATAAGCTACCGAAATATTCATTTTATTCGATATTTTTACACCAGGTTTGTTAAAATTTTCTTTTAAATATTTAAATTTAAGATATGTATCCGTTTCAATAAGCAAGCTAGTATTATCGTAATTTTTTATTTTAAATTTATAATCAATACTATAGAGAATTAAGTTCGTTTCTGTGTTATTTTCATTTACATTATTAAGGAAAATTCCATCGTATGAACAATTCCAGCATAATGTTTCTCCATTATCTTCAAAAAAAACATCGGAATAACTTAGATTACTATGTTCACCATAAGAAAAATCAGGTATTCTTATATATGATGCAAAATAATTTCCATTTTTATCATAATACCAGACTACTATATCAAATTGTTCTCCAATCCAAAGGAAATCATCATTTTCATGGTAATTTGCTGTTTTTCTATACATAAAATCAATATCAATATTTTGAGTGGGATAGTGTATTGACAATTTTTCCATTTTAATTAAATAATAAGTTTCCCTTGATACATCTTTTTTTTCTTCTTCGGAAAGCTCTTCCCATGAATTTTCCTGAGATTGCCAACTATATTCTGGAGGAATAATTTTAGATTCATCTGCTTTAACGAAAATAACTAAATTTGTCGAGAATATTATTATTACAATTGTAAGATAAGTTGAAATTAATTTTATTTTGTTCAAATTTGTCACATCTTTAAAGCATTTAATACCTCATAGTAAAAAATTAATTTTACAAAATTATACTCCAATATAAATCTTTATAAAAATTTTCTTCTAATTAAAACTAAAATAAAAAAAAATAGAAAAAAGGTTTTTATTTTGAATAATATTGAAAGATTATGCGTAATTACCGATGAGATAAGCCAAGATTTTGAGCATGCCCTTGACGTGATAACTGAATATGGTATAAAATCGGTAGATCTTAGAAAAATATGGAAAAAAAATATTGCATTATTTACAGATGCCGAACTTGAGCAATTAAAAGAGGCATTAAATAAACGAAATATGAAAGTCATAGTAATTACAGGGCCCACAGGAAAATGTCTCTTACCAGATGCTAAATTTACTACTAAAAAAAAGAGTTTGATGCGAAATCCTGAATATAATTTAAGCCTGTTTGATCGAATAATTGAAATCTCAGATTTTTTTAATACTCCATATATTCGTATATTCAGCTTTTTAAGAATTGGATATAAATCATCAGAAAAGCGTTGGGAGAAAATGATGGGGATAATTAGAACTCTTGTTAATAAAGCAGAGGAATTTAATAAAGTACTTTTACTTGAAAATGATTTAGGAATGAATATCGCTACAATAGATCAAACAAAAAGATTCTTTGAAGAAATAAATTCAGATGCCATAAAGTTAGTTTTAGACCCGGGAAATTATTTTATGGAGCGAGATAGAACTGATCCCGAAGCTTACGAATACTTTTATAGAGAAAATCTTGTTGGGCATATTCATGTAAAAGACCCTAAGAGAAAGCTTCCTTTATTAGGTGCATTATTTGGCGTGGTTGGCGAAGGTAAAATTGATTATAGAGCATTATTTAAGCAAGCACTCGATTATGAATACAGCGGTTATTTTTCTCTGGAGACCCATTCTCTTAGAAATAAAGAAAA
>CAZVTX010000087.1:3029-5279 GCA_964629395.1 uncultured archaeon | reverse complement strand
TTTGATGATGCTCCTTGTTGCGGAGCGTTATCATTTCATATTGCAAATGATAATGAATTAAAAAAACATGTTGATTTTGTTGTAAATTGGTTTGAGAATAATAATATTACAGACCTGGTTACAATTTGCGCTGGTTGCTATAATTATTTTACCAAATATTATCCTAAATTTAATAAAAGTTTCAATATTAAGATTCAACATATTTTACAATTTTTAGCCGAGCCAGAAAATTTGGAGAAATTAGATCTGAAATATTCTGGCAAGAAATTAGTGATTGCTTATCATGACCCATGTCATTTAAGAACTGCTAAACCTAAGATCCTAAAAGAGCCGAGGGAAATCATAAGAAAAATTCAAGGAAATATTATTCTTAAAGAGATTAACCATAATCCTCAAGTTGCTCTATGCTGTGGGGCGGGCGGTGGTGTTTATTCGTCATTTAAAGAAAATAGTGATTATAACGCCTATTTTATTTTGGAGCAAACGAAAAAACAGAGAGCAAAAATATTATTGAGTTCTTGCCCGTTTTGCTATACTGCATTGCGCAGAATAAAAGAAGAAAATAAATCTATAAAAATTGATATAATAAAGTTTGAAGATTTTATTTATAAAATTAGTGAGGGGGTAGATCCTTTGAATGAGTGATATAGATAAAGGTCAAGAATTATATGAATATGTAAAACAAAAAATTGGAAAAATAGAACAAAAAGGGACTTATGAACAAAAATTTGCTGAATTTTGGAAGCTCGCTTGTTTTGGTAAAAATAAACAGAGTTCTTCTGCTTATAAATATGATGATTCTACGATTGAGTTTATGAAGAAATATAAAAAGAGATTAACTGATGCAAGACAAAAATTTATAGATGATATGGATTATTATGTTGAAAAATGCATTGAAATGTTAAAAAAGAATAAATGTAAAGTATATTATGCCAAAAATAATGAGGAAGCTCAGCAGATTTTCTTAAATGAACTTGGAGATAATAAGATTGTTTATAAATCCAAATCTAATGAAGCTAAGGAGATTGGTTTAGTTGAATTTATGGAGAAAAATGGTATTATTGTAAAAGAAACGGATTTAGGCGATGTATTGGTACAATTATTCGATTATAACCTCCCAACTTATCAAGTTGGTCCGGGAATTCATTTTGAAGTCGAAGAAATTGTGGAAAAAATTAAAGAGAAGTATGGCGTGGAATTAGAGCCAAAAGCTTCTGAAATAGTTAATTATTTTAGGAAGAATTATAGAAAGGAATTATTAAATGAAGTAAAAGTTGCTTTAACTTCAGCAAATGCTATCGCTGCTGAGGATGGATGTATTGTTCTTCTTGAGAATGAAGGAAATATTAGTCTAATTACAAGAGCAGTCGAAAAGCATATCGTCGCTGTTGGGATAACTAAGATTGTTCCGACTTTATTTGATGCAATTTTGACTACTAAAATGATTGAAAGAACTAATAATGCAGAATTGGCTTATATTAGCTTAATTTATGGACCTTCTGGAACCTCTGATATTCGTGGCTTAGCAGTTCAAGGAATGTACGGTGCGAAAGAAGTTGTCGTAATTCTTGTTGATGATTGGCGCACAAGAACTAAAAATGAAAAATTGTTTTATGATGGTTATTTAAGATGTATCTCATGTAAGACGTGTTCATTTATTTGTCCAGCATCAAAGGCATTCGGAAATACATTTGCATCAAAATACGGAATTGGTCCTACAGCAATCTTAATCGATTATATCCATAACGGTATTGAATCTGCCGTAAAGGACGGGTTGTTTTTATGCACTGGTTGCGAGAATTGTCATAAATGGTGCCCCGCTAGTATAAATCTTGGAAAATTCTTAAGAAAGATGAAAAAGGAAGCTGCTGAAAAAGGATTAGCACCACCTCCAATCATAAAATATAAAGATAAGATTTTAAAAGAAAAAGATCCATTTAAATGATTTATTTTCTTATTATTTCATTAAAAATTTTGATTCCTTAAATTTATATTTTAGAAATTTATTAAAATAATGAATATGACCGCAATAGACCCTAACACCATTAAAGAACTGGAAGAAAAAATTGAAAAGAGAATTGAAGAAAAAATTTTGAAAAAAATGGAAAAAATGATGCAATCCATACAAATTTCAATATTAAAGGAGAACTTTCTTACTCGCGATGAATTTCTTAAAGCTATGGAGAAAATAGACGAAAGATTCAATGCAATGCAGAAGCAAATGGATGATCGATTTAATGCAATGCAGAA
>CAZVTX010000087.1:0-2929 GCA_964629395.1 uncultured archaeon | reverse complement strand
TGCAGAAGCAAATGGATGATCGATTTAATGCAATGCAGAAACAAATGGATGATCGTTTTAATGCAATGCAGAGGCAAATAGATAAAAGGTTTGAACGAGTTAATGAACGTTTTGATCAACTTATTATTGGAAATACAAATATCGCAGAAGGGATTGCCTATTCCATTATAAAGCGGGAGTTTAAAATAAGGGGTTATGATTTAAAGCCGAAAATGAGGCACCATTTTACAGACCCCGAAAATTATGTTTTTCCCGATACGACGGATGTTGAAATTGATATTTTTCAAGTAAATCCAAATTTTTTAGCCGAAGCAACTTATAAATTATTAGATATTGAGAAAATTCGAACTTTCATTAGGAAGATACAATTTATTGAAAAGATGTATAAAGAACCATTTAAAAGATTTTTCATATGTTTACATATTGACGAATCTATAGAAAATACAGTAAATTTGCTTTTTAAAGAATATAATATTGAGCTTATTATGCCTGAATATGAGGATTAAATTATTAAATTTCGTTCTCATCAAATATTTTATATATCTCATTAATCATTTCCTTTAGCGGAACTGTTTTTTGCGTTTCTTTAAACATATTTTTTATAGTAATTTTGTTTTGTTCCATTTCTTTAGGTCCTAATATAATAACAATTGGTATTCCGTATTCATTTGCTTTTTTAAATTGATTCTTTAGATTCTTAAAACGGTAATCAATCATACAAGGAATATTCTCATCCCTTATTATTTTTGCAATTTTATATGCATATGGAGCTACTTGCTCATTAACGGAAGCAATATATACTGTATCCGAATAATCTTTATTGTATATATCTTCAGGAATTAGATTATATGTCTTTAGAAATAATGATAACATTAGAACCCCCATACCGAATCCTACCCCTGATAATTGATCCTTTGAAAAGAGTGTCAATAAATCATCATATCTACCTCCGCCAAAAATTGCCCTTTTATTTTCCCCGCCCATATCAAAAACCTCAAAAACCGTACCCGTATAATAATCTAAGCCTCTAACTATTTTAGGTGCAAAAGTACAATACTCATCAATTCCCGCGTCTATTATTAATTGATTTAATTTTTTCAACTCTTTATAACCTGAGGATTCATAAAATATTTCTGGAATCTCTTCAAACTTATTTAAGAGATCATCAAGACTTTTTGCTTCTTTTAATTTATATATCCCTTGAATAACATAATCATTTTCAAAGGATTCGATTAACCATTTTTCAAATTCCGTCTCGTCCATTTTATCTGCTTTATCTAAAATTTTATAAACTAATTTCATTTTATCATCCTTAAGATCAAGGATATATTTACAAACAGCATCAATAAAACGTCTGTTATTATAGAGGATTTGAAATTGCTTTCCCGTAGCACCAAATCCCGTTAAAATATCAATAATTATGTTGAAAATCTCTAACTCAGCATATAGACTATTTTCACCTAAAATATCAAAATTTACCTGTTTAAACTCCCGCCTTCGACCTTTTTGAGGGCGTTCATATCTATAACAATTTGGAACAGAATACCATCTTATCGGTTTTTTTAATTCCTGAAATCTTCTGGCAATCATCCTTGCCAGGGAAGGTGTAAGCTCAGGTCTTAAAATCAAACGTTCACCTTTTTTCTTCTCTACTATAAAAGATTGTTCATTAACCAATTCGTCGGAAGATTTGGCTTCAAAAATTTCAATCGGTTCTAACAATGGTGTTTCATATTCTTCATAACAGTATAAATCCGCAATTTCCTCTATAACTGATAAAATCCAATTGACTTCCCGCATATCTTCAGGATAAAAATCTTTCATACCTCTAAGGGGTTCTCTTGAAAATTTTCCCGACATCATTATCAATAAGAATTTTTTAAGTCTTTTTTAATTATTTGAAGAATACTTTAAATTTATATTGTTAATTTTTACGTGAATAATTATAAAAAGTAATTCAAAAACTTTTAATTCTCTTATTTTATTTCTAATTTAATTCAAATTCAATATATACTCTTAAAGAATGCTTTTGTATTAAAAATGAATTTTTCTTGGGAAATTATATTCCTATTAATTTTACTTGGTTTTGGTGTAGGTATATTAAAAACAATCGCCGGTGCCGGTGGCGGCGTTTTTTTTGTATCTTTTATGGTGCTTTTTATGAGTATTCCTTTCGATGTTGCGAGAGATACATCCATTTTTGTAATGGTTATTGGCTCTCTAACTGCATTTACTTTCTATTTAAAACAAGAAAGGACCAATTTAAAACTTGTGCTTATATTTTCATGTTTTTCAATTTTAGGAAGCTTTTTATGCTGGATTTTTCTATTAATTTATCCGATAAATAATGAAATTTTAAAAATTATTTTTAGTATTGCTGTCTTTTTCACAGCGGCAAATATGATTCTTAAGATTTTCTGGGATATAAAAAAAAATGAGAATGTTAGTAAATATTGTGAAGCTTTTGAATTTGATTCCGAAGAAATTAAAAAGCAATTAAAAATAGGCGTTCCATTCTTTATTTTGGCAGGCTTTCTCGCACATTTATTAGGTATCGGAGGCGGAATTATCAATACTCCATCATGCTTTCTTATTTTAGGAATGCCTATTCATGCATCCACAGCAACATCTACAGGAATAATATTTTTTACAGCGATTTTTAATGTAGTTTTAAAGATTTTATATGGTAATATTAATTATTTTGTTGGAGTATGTCTTGCATTAGGAGCAGGATTGGGAGCAATTTTGGGTTCCAAAATATCTTATAAAATGCCTAAAACTTATCTCCAAGCTTTTGTGGCAATAGTACTTATAATATTAGGGTTAGAAATGATAATTTCCGTGAAACTTTGAAAATCATAGAAATTTTTATATAAAAATAAAAAAAATTCCTTGCAATAGAATTGCTTCAGACCATTAAACTTTTTCC
>CAZVTX010000086.1:1605-11629 GCA_964629395.1 uncultured archaeon | reverse complement strand
AATACGGATCATAAAGATCTTATCTTAATTTACGGAAGACAATCATGTGATACGAGAAAACTCGAGGAAATAAAAACTGATGTGGGAAATCCAAAATACGGAATGCATGAGATATTTGTTATTTTTGATGATGTATTTATTCCGAATGAACATATTTTTATGAAGGGTGAAATTGATTTTTGCGGAGAATTGGTTAATCGTTTTGCCGGATTTCACAGACAAAGCTATGGTGGTTGTAAAAGCGGTGTGGGAGATACACTTATCGGGGCAACTGCACTTATAGCGGATTATAACGGTGTATCAAATGCCTCGCATATTAGAGATAAATTAGTTGAAATGGTTCATTTAAATGAGACATTATATTGCTGCGGTATTGCATGTAGTGCATTGGGATTTCAACGTGAGGCGGGTAATTGTGAAATAGATATGCTTTTAGCTAATGTATGTAAACAAAATGTAACAAGATTTCCTTACGAGATTGCACGACTTGCTGAAGATATAGCAGGAGGAATTATATGCACTTTACCTTCAGCAAAAGATTTTGAAAGTGAAGAAATCGGGCCGTTATTAAAAAAATATTTAAGTACTTGCGAAGGAATGTCCGTAGAAAACCGTTTTAAAATTTTAAGGTTTATCGAAAATCTTACTATGGGTTTGGCAGGTGTGAGTTATAAAGGAGAATCTCTACACGGAGCGGGCTCCCCGCAGGCCCAACGTATTATGATCACACGTCAAGCGAATCTGGAGGAAAAGAAGAATTATGTAAAGAAAATATTAGATATCGAATAAATTATTAATTATAAATTTAATTATTTTTCTCTTTTTTCTCAATTTTTACCTCGATTAAATTATAATCTCTTGTTCCTAAACCGAGTTTTTCGGCAACTTCTAATTGTAAACTCCAATGTTTGGATTCCTTTCCTTCAAAATTATAATCATATTTTTTAGTTTCCGGATCGAAATGAGGAATGTAAGAAAACCATTCTTTATACGAGCTCATTTCTGCTCTAAGCTTTTCTATATCCCCGAGTGCACTATAAGGATTCATGGCAGCATGATGAACCAAATCTACTGAAGCTTGATCGAGAGCAACAGGATCTCTTGATGATAAAATTCCTATATCATGAACAAAAGGTACATCCGAGCCTCCGCTGCAATCACACTGATAAGTAACATCAATTACAAAATTAATATAGTAGATTTTTTCTTTTCCGAAATATTCAACAACCCCTAAAGCATTATCGACCATCTGCGTTATAAACTCCTCTCTTGTAGCGCGTCCAATTTCAATGGCATCATTTTTACAAACCGATTTGCACATATAGCAATATCGGCATTTTTTTTCATCTCTGGTTAATTTTCCCTTTTCATTTATAGATAATGCACCTGTAGGACAAATTCTTATACAATCAACAAAATCAGAAAGAGGTGCATCGAAGTTAATTTTAAATTTTTTACCGTTATGAGCTTGAACTTTACCCCCTTTTGATACACAGCCAATTCCTAAATTTTTTATTGCGCCTCCAAAACCCGTTCCAGGATGACCTTTAAAATGAGTAGCTAAAACTAATTTATCAAATTCCCGTAATCTTCCGGCAACTAAAACCTCATTGAAAATCTTTCCCTTAATTTTCTGAAAAATTACATCAATCCCGAAAGGTCCATCAAGCATTATAATCGGAGCTCCCATAGTTTCTGAAGTATAACCATGCATTTTTGCGATATTGAGATATTCTTGTTCAGTAGTCCTGCCGCTATATTCGGTATGCTCTCCTGTAAAGTTTTCTGGAGCGCCCCATCCGCATGATTCCGCTACGGTTGGAATCGCGCCTAATTCTTTAACATAATCGCATAAAAATCTTATATAACTCGGTCTCAAATATCTTACATTTTCAAGTGCTCCAAAATGCGTTTTAATCACCACTTTATCGTTTTTCTTTACTTCTTCTTTAAAACCAATTTTCTCTAGTGCCATGGGTCCTTTTATTTTTGATAGGCTTTCTTCATATGACTTAGTTCTTGCCGTAAAAAAAAATACATCAGATTTCATAATTTATTCACCTTAATTTCGTTAAAATATTGATTATTCTCCTTATTTATTAAGAGAATTAAAAATAATTATTAAGTGTGATAAATTATTTTTATAAATAATTTGAATATATGTTTTTAGAGTGAGAGTAATTGGCAAGATGTCCCGAATGCGCTGGAAAAATGAGATATCAACCAGGAATAAAGATGATGGTATGTGAAAGTTGCGGATTAGCACTTACTAGGCATGAACTTGATGCTTATTGGCAAAAAATTAGGGACGAAAATATAGGCGATGAAGACGATTACCAGAAAAAGAAAAAAGAGCGCAAAGAATGGTTAGAATGGTATTCTAAATCTAAGTCTGAAAAAGAGAGATATTAAAAATCTCGAAAACTTTCAGAAAGATTGTTTAATTTAGTTTAATTTCTTCTTTTTTATTCTCCATATTTCCTCTCAAGCAGATCTTCTAAAAGTTCCATCAATTTAGGTGCGGGAATATCCAGAAGAGTTATTTCTAATCGGCGTCCTCTCTTAGAATTGTCTATTTTCACACTTCTGGATTTAACAATTTTTAATTGGGTTAATTGCCTAATATATTTTCTAAAACTCATTTTAACATGAGGATCAATATTATAATTTTCACAAATTGCACTATATTCCTCATAAGCTTCATCTACGATACAATATGAATTTCCGTTATTTATTAATGCTTGAGTTATTCCGTATAATGTTAATAATTCTTGATCATTAAGTTGATCAATAAGCTCCCCTCTAAAAGTAGGATAAACTTCATTAGATGCGGCTCTTATCATATCAGGAGTAATATATTCAAGTCCCTCCTTATCAGCATATAAACCACTTTTTCTTAAGATTTCAATCCCATGTCTCATATTTTTATTTTCAACAACGATTTCACTTACCATTTCAAGAAGATCATCATTAATTACATCTTCTTTAAAAGCGATCTCACTTCTATATTTTAAAATTTTTAGGGCTTCCTCAAAGTTATACGGTTTTAATTTAATTTTAGAATTTAGCCGACTGAGAATTTTTTCGTTTTCAACACGCATCCATTCATTTTCCCGGGCGATCAAAATTATCGAAATCTTTGCATTTTGGTGTCCAAATGATTCCGAAATATTTAATAACGCCAAAATCTCATCCGGTTTTAATTGTTGAACCTCATCAATAATTAATAAGATATATTCTTTCTCTCTTACAAGTCTGGTTAATATTTGTTTTATAGCCTCATCATCGCTATATCCTCTACCTGAGCCATGTAGATATTTTGCTAATAATTCTCTAATAATCTTACTTTTAGATCTAAAATTAATACAATCGAAATATTCCACAAATAAATTTACATCTTTTTCTAAGGCCATGCTTTTAAAATTTCTTCCAAAAAACTTTGCTGTACATGTTTTACCAACGCCTCCTTTACCTAATATGAGACAATTTATCGACGGTTGCTCCTTTTCTTCTAAAATCCTCCTAAAGTGAGCTACTAATGTCTCAATAGTATCATCCCTACAATAAAGTATCGGAGGCACCCAACTATGATCAAGTGTACTTGCCTCTTTGAAAACCGATTTCTTGTTAAATAATGTTCTAAATTTATTCTCATCCATGATTTATCGAATAATGAAAAATTAAAGGTCTCTAATAAATGATAAATATAATCATTTTTATTTGTATTTTTTGCTAGTTAATTTCATATTAATAATCTCTTTATAATTGGTTGATAAATTAGAGAAATATATCTAAAAAGAATTAGTTTTTCCTATAAAGCCTTTATCTTATTAAGAGGATGCATACATTTATAAGATTCCTTTATTTTAGATATATCATTTTTAACATAGATTCTCGTGGTATTAGGACTGGAGTGCCCTAAAATGTCTTGAAGTTCACTGATGTCCATCCCCGACCGTCTTAAATGTGTTGCACCCGTATGCCGAAAAATATGCGGCGTAATAATTTTGGTGTCCGGAAAACCGCATTTAATTTTAATACGTCTTATGTAATTTTCAACTGTTCGAGTTTTTAAGTGTTGTTTATTGTAATAATTAACTAAAAGGTAATCATTTGAGGTAATTTTACCCCGAAAATTCAAATATCTTTTAATAAGGCGAAGTGTTTCATCATCTATAGGTGCAAATCTTTCTTTATTTCCTTTTCCTCTTAGTTTTATGAATCCTGCATTAAAATCAATATCAGAAATCTTGATTTTACATAATTCGCTTACTCTTGCCATAGTTGAATATAAAATTCGGACAATCAGATATTCAAGGAGGTTTTTCTCGACCTTAAGGCTTTTATTTTTTAAATATTTAAGAATCTTTTTCATTTCTGATATATCTAAAAATTTAGGTAAATTTTCCTCCCTTCTTATTTTCGGTGATCGAATAGTTTCCATCGGATTTTTTTTAATAAAATCATTTAAGGTAAGAAATTTGAAAAAAGAGCGTAATGTAGCAATTTTTCTCGCTAAACCCCTTTTAGTATACCCCTTATCTTTTAAGAATTTTAAAAAGAGCCGAATTTTTTGGCGAATGAAAGGCGAATTTACGGATAAATCTCCTACTATTTTAATGAACATTGTTAAATCATGCTCATAAGCTCTAATAGTCGCTTTTGAGCACCCCTCTTCAATTTCTTTGCTGATTAAAAATTCCTTGAAAAAGTCGCTTAAATTTAATTGATCACTCATTTGAATTAAAATCAGAGATAAAAACTAAAAAATAAAGATATTATTAGTATAATATCTTCAATAAGAAAAAATAAGACATAATTAAAAAATGGAATTTTTAAACGAAACGTATCATATTTTAGCATTTTATATATGTTTAATTATTTTTAGTGCGTATATTTTATTATTCTCAAGAAAAATGAATTCTTTCTTTCTACAGCTCGATAAAAAAGTAGTTACAAAAGGAAATGCAATATTTAAGCTTACTTATTTGGCAATAATTATTCTTGCTGCGATTATTTTAACGGCAATCATTTTGATTGAAATTAATTTTAGCATTTCATCAAATTTTTACCTATTTTTCGCCTATGCATTATTTTCATTTTTAATAATGCCTGTTGCCTTAGGATTATTATTGCTTTATATTTCTATTATAACAAAAAGTAAATATAGCTTAGGTAGAGATACTTTATTAGGGATTTGTGCAATTTGTTTTGGACTTTATGAATCAAATCTTCACGATTTTATCTGGTGCGGCGTCCATACTAATTGGTATTCTAAAGAACATTTAGGAGGTTATGATATTGCCTTTTTCTTTAATATGTTTGGAATATTTGATAAAAGTGCTTATGATTATAGAATTTTCGGTTTTTACGCTTTAATACAAATTTTTCTCGAATTAACGATTGGTATTTCCGCATATTATAAATATTATCAATTAAATTTTGATATTATTAACGAAAATAAGCTATTTTTCAGAATATTTCCTTTTCTGCTTTTAATTATAGGCGGACTCTTAGGAATTATTACTTTTATGTTTGACGCTCCTTGGTTTTTCACATTAATACAATATAAAATAATTATTTATTGCGGAATTCCCGGTATTGCAATTTTATTCGCATTACTTGGTTATTTTATAGGCAAAAAATCTATAATTAGAGAATAAATCCCATTTATCTTGAAGGAAAATCGAAGAATTAATAAGATTCTCATTCTTAAAATTATATACCACTTATTTATGAATCGATATGGCTACAATAATAACGCATCCCGGAAGTGCTCATTTAGACGATTTTTTATCGTCATGTCTGGTTATTTATAAAAGTGGCGATATCGAAAAAATTTATAGAAAAGAACCTGACGTCTCGGAAATAGAAGATCCGAATATATGGAAGCTTGATGTAGGGGATAAATTTGATCCCGCAATTAAATGTTATGATCATCACAATGTTACGATAGAAGATTGCACATTATCCCTCTTATTAAAAGATTGGGGCATTTGGGAAAAAGCTAATATTGTTCACAATTGGTTAAAAGTTGCCGTTGTAAAAGATGCTAAAGGACCTAAGGAAGTCTTAAATCTATTGAATATCTCTTATACCGCTCTTAACGGTCTGGATTCCTTCATTGAGAGAACAATATTAGGCATTTTTGAGAAAAAAGATGTAATTAATAGGAAATCGGCACTATTTTCATTAATGAAAACAATCGGAAAAAGATTTTTTACACAGATTGATGAATATTTTAAAGTTCTCAAATTAGTTGAAGCTAATGCGGAATATAAAAAGATTAAAGGCGTACCAATTGTAATGTATTATGAAAATGCCCGCCATTCAAGTATGCTTGTTCGCATATTAAATGAAAAGAAAAAGGAATTTTTTGGTGATGAGCGTGGCGGAATTGTAATCTTTCCAAATAATCGTCCCGAAGGAACGATAGGACTTAAGAAATATGATAATGATAAAAGAGTTGATTTTTCAAAAATCGCTAAATATGAAAAAGTAGTATATACACATCCGCAAGGCTTTTTCTTAGTGGTTGATAAAATGTCTCCATATGAACTTGAACGTTATATTGAAGATGCTATAATAGGAAAATCTGAAGAGGAAATTTTTTGAGACTTAATATTTTAATTACTTATTAAAATTCCTTTACAATGTTTAATTTTTTAATATAAACAGTATTTAGACAAATATCCTCTGCGTGATAACCAATAATTTTACGGCAAGTTTATAAATTAGTTTATTCCTATTTTAAATAATCAAATCAACTTTTCAACTATTATGGCAAATATCTTAAGTGAACCAAATTCATCGGCTACAAAAGGAGAAAAATCATGTTTTTCCCGATTAAAGGAATATTTTTCTAAAGATGAAGATACTTTAATTTATTTCGAGCCCGATATTATTAATTTGCGTCCAGATTTTTTAATTCTCTCTCCCAAATTTGGGATAATTATAATAGAAGTCAAGGATTATTCTCCAGATCATTTAAGAACCATTAGAAAATCGGGATTTTGGACAGAATTCGTTGATTGTGAAGAAAAACCTATTGACAATCCTTTCGAGCAAATCTATAATTATTGGCGTGCTGTTAAAGATAAAGTTAATAATTGTAGATTTCCCGAAAAAATTTCAATTCCAATCATACTTTTAGTGGCATTTAGTAATATTTCAGAAAAAAATGAAATAGCAAAAAAAATTTCAAATTATAAACCTCAGAGAATTTTTGTTTGTTGGAAAGAACATCTAAGGTTTCAAAAAAAATTTTCTGAATTTATTTCCGATATTGTTCCTTGTGAATACATTCTGTCAAAAAAGTATTTTGATATCCTTAAAGGCAATTTATTTCCCGAATGTCGGCTTCCAGAATTAAATCAGAAAAAGATAACGGAATTTTTAACTCCTGAAGATAGAATCAAATTACTGGATTTGGAACAGGAAAAACTTGCAAGAAAATTAGGCCCAGGTCATAGATTAGTTTTTGGCGTCGCAGGTAGCGGTAAGACCGTATTATTAATCGCCAGAGCGAGAATATTGGCGTTAAGGCATCCTGACTGGAAAATCTTAATATTATGCTATAATAAATTATTAAAAAATTATCTTTTTCATTTATTAAATCCTTTAGATTATGATGCCGATATTACAATAAATACTTTTCACGGATGGGCAAGAAGATATATATTAAGCGGAAATGATGATTTTTCTAAAATTTTCCTTGATTCAGAATCTCTCGCTAAAAGAAAAGGAAAAATAGATGATTTTTTTCGTGAATTTGTCCCGAAATTATTATTAGATGTTATTAAATCAAGAGGAGATGATAAATTATTATATGATGCCATATTAATTGATGAGGCTCAAGATTTTGAGCAAATGTGGTTTAAAGCGATAATTTCTGTTTTGAATCCTGAAACAAATTCATTATTAATAACTTGCGATGGATTGCAAGGTATATATGCAAGAAAAAAATTTACATGGGCTAGTGTTGGCATTAAAGCAGTAGGAAGATCTCTAAGATTACAAAAATCATATAGAACACCAATAGAAATTGGTATCGTTGCTCAGAAAATCCTTCCAGAACGATTACAAAGTTTTATAGGACGATTTGATGAATTTTTACCAACAACAGAATTTTTAGGAGAAAATGGCTCTGTCGAAATAATGTTAGCAAAATCTCGTTCTGAAGAATATAAAAAATTAGCAGAGAAAATTGAAAGATTAGCAAAATTACCTCAAGAAATAATTATATTATTTAAATCAAATATGGCTAAAAAAGAGTATCAGCATCCTTTATTCGAATATTTTAAAAAATTTAAGATAAATTGGATCGATCTAAGTAAATATAACTATCAAATCCCCGGAATCTTAATTGGGACATTACACGGAACTAAAGGGCTTGAATTTAGCACAATAATTATTCCTGAATTTGATTCATATACTTCTGAAAAAGATCGACAATTATTATATGTTGGCATTACCCGGGCGACCAAAAGATTGATTATTTCTGCAGTTTCCAATAATAGCAGAAAAGATAATTTAATAAAATTACTTAAACAAGATTAATTTTTTCTGAAAAAGATAAAACGGGATATAATCTTGAACCAATTATTATAAAACGATCGATATTTTGAAAATAAGATTTTTCAATCAATTCTTTTATTAATTCTTCATTTTCAGAATAATCTTTAATAACAAATTCATTTTTATTTAATTTAATAGAAGGGATATTTAGAGAGAGTTTACCTATTTTTTCTCCCATTTTATTGACAATAATTATGGCTTTTTCTTTATCTTTCTTTTTAATTCTAATTTCCATAAATTAAAATACACATATTAAAATAATTTTTAAATATAACGATTTTTAATCTAGAATTGAATATTTAAATTTATAAGAAAAATGAATTCATAAAAATGAAAATTAATTAATTAAATTCCTAAAATTTCTCTAATTAAGAAATATCTTTCATGTTTGTTTACAAAATAAGTGATATTTCCATTATTTTTAAAAAAATTATATAATTTTTGAATAATTTTCACGTCAGATATATGAAAAATAATGAGTTTTTTATAGAATTTTTATATAAAGATGAATTTAATGAAAAATACACATACAAAGGTGCGAAATTTACCTCTATATATATAGAAACAGATAATAATGACATAAAATTATTTATTTCTCAAGAAGAAATAAACGCTATAAAAAATGTAAAGGAATTGGAGCTTCTTATAGAAAATAAAATTAAGCAACTTGACCGAGAATTAGAAATAATATGATAAATCTTCATTATAGAAGTATAAAATCACTTACAAAAACATTAAAAAGAGAATTATTATATTCTTAATGAAATAAAAATACAATTTTTTAAAATGAAAAATGAAATCTAAATTACGTGTTTTAGTATCTAAAGCAGTACTATTTTATTTGCTTCTACTTTCAATAATTTCGGTAATTCATTATAATAATACTTCAATGATTCTCAATAGAAAGAGCTTAAATTATAATAGAGTTCCCCAAATAAATGGAGATTCTGAAGATTGGTACGTTAAATTTTCAGGACCTCAATTTGACAGCGCATTGGCTATAGCAAATGATTCTGAAGGAAATATATATGTTGCAGGTATCACAGAAAGCTATGGAGCAGGTGAAACTGATTTTATTCTTGTAAAATTTAATAAATCGGGAGTGTATCAATGGAATGTGACGCATGGAGGTTCTGATAAGGAAGGCTTTCAATCTACAACTAAAATAGGTTTAGCCGTAGATTCCAATGACGATATAATCCTTGTAGGCTGGACGCAAAGTTGGGGGCATGGTAATAAGGATATAGAGATTATAAAATATAATTCAAGCGGGCAAAAAATTTGGAATCGGACATGGGGTAAAAATACTGAGGATTGGGGGTTTGGAGTTGCCGTTGATGCTTCTGATAATATATATGTCGTAGGAAAGCAACATGATGGCGGGCATCCATTTCAATATGACGCTGTTTTAATAAAATACGATGCTAACGGAAATGAAATATGGAAT
>CAZVTX010000086.1:0-1505 GCA_964629395.1 uncultured archaeon | reverse complement strand
ATCTTTAAACTTGATAAAAATGGAAATCAATTATGGAATATAACTTATAGCGGAACTATTCCTGAATATGCCTATAATGTAATTGCCGATAGTCAAAATTACATTTATATGGCGGGAGAATTCTATACAAATTCATACTACGATTATAACTTTGGTTATATCAAACTTGATAACCAGAGCAATGAGATAAAAAGGATAACATGGGGATTTCCAAACACTCCGGAAAAAGGAAGAGATATTCTTATTGATAAATCAGGGAATATCTATATGTGCGGATATATTTATATGCTTACTTCGGATGCTGATATTATTCTTGTTAAAAATCCTCTAAGGGGAATATATACAGAAAATGCTTCAAATAACAATGATGAGGAAGAAAATGAAGAAGAATCAGAAACCTCTACCTCGATTCCTGGCTATAATTTTCCATTATTACTAGGAATATTTTCAATAATAACTGTAATAATATCAATTGAACTCAGAAAAAATATAAAATAATTTAAAATAATTCCAATTTTTTTATTTTATTAAAATCTATTTTGTTTATCGAATGAAAATATAAATAAAAAAAATATATAATTAAATTATATTACCTTCCTCTTTTTTACAATTATTATAATAATTGCAACGATCCCTCCAATAACAGCAGCCGCAATTATAATGAATAAAGTTAAATTATGCTGAATCCAGACAAAATAGGACCAAGGTATATCAGTTGTTTCTTCAAGTTGTAATTTGTACAATACTTTATTCTCATATTTTACTTCTAAAGTTTCTAGAATTCCGTCGTCATTATAGGAAAATTCTCCAATTACGGGTTTATAAAATGAAACATTACAAGTTATTTTGGAACTATCCGCACTTATATACGTTTCATTAGCGGCAGCATCACTTAGAAAATCCTTTATATCAGTTGGAATAAATAGAATTATTTTTGAGATAATATCGTAATAATCGTCAAAATCATATTTACAAAAATAAATTATCTCGTCTTGATATTTAGAGGGTTTACCGTTGAGCTTAGTCCAATGACTATTTCCGTCATCATCTTCTTCATCTTGTAATTCCCATACTTCACATTTTATGCTTGTCCCATCATCGAATTCTTCAACTTGATTTATGTCATAAATTAATTTCCGATTTTCATCAAAAAAAATTGCATTTGCAGCAGTAATATTCTCAATTTTATCAGTATCAATATCTTTTAATGTCCAAATATATCTTTGTCCTTCTTTTACACCAAAATCACTATATTCTTTAGCTTTTACGTAATTACATGTAAGCCCTAATAGAGTAAAAAAGAACATTGATAATATAATAATTGATATGATTGTTCTCCTTAAATTCATCTTTCATTGACACCTCTTTTTTTTATTGTTATTATTATTCCGACAACTGCGATAATCATAAAAAACAAGAAATCGATTCCAAATGGAACTGCTGATGTTTCAAGTATTAATTCACATATAGAATCGCCTTTATATTCGATTATTTGAGAGCTTAAA
>CAZVTX010000085.1:9428-11714 GCA_964629395.1 uncultured archaeon | reverse complement strand
ATTAACTTGAAAAATAAATCTTTTTTTATAGTTATTGAAGGGATAGATGGATGCGGCGGCACAACACATTGTAATTTGTTGGCAGGATTTTTAGATTATCTTAAATTAAAGGTTTATATAACTCAGGAGCCTTCTGAAAATGATATTGGTTTACTCCTACGTAAATATTTGAAAAATAAGGAGATACACCCTGCTACTGACGCATTATTGTTCGCTGCAGATAGATCCCAACATTATTTAAATGAAATAAAAAAGAAATTAGAGGAAGGCTTTATCGTTATTTCAGATCGATATATAGAATCTTCAATTGCTTATCAATGTGCACAAAGTAATCAAATTTCTATCGATTGGGTAAAAAGTATCAATAAATTTGCAGGAAAACCCGATTTAACAATTATTTTAGATATTGATCCAAAAATTGCATTAGCCAGAAAAACTCAACAAGATCTAGAAAAATTTGAAAATACAGACTTTCTTAACCGCGTGCGTGAGATTTATTTACAAAGAGCAAAAGAAGAAAATTATGTTGTAATTAATTCAGATGATATAATTGAATTTGTACAGGAAAAAATTCAAAAGGTCGTCATAGAAAATTTAAAAAAAAAAAATATTATTTAGTAAGGAAAATGTCAGATGTAGAAAAGAATAAAAAGGATTTTTTTGATGAAAATCGAATATATGACTATGTAAAAAAATTTAGTTTCCCCCGCTTAGCAGGTACCGAGGGTGAAAAGATGGCAGTTGCTATGACGGTTGATACCTTTAAAGAAATTGGATTTAAAGAGGAACAAATTGAAAGAGAACCATTTGAATTTTCTGACTTTTATTCCACAACTCTTATAAAATTAATTATGTCTATGAGTTTAATATTTGTCCTATTGATTATATTTTCATTTTATATTTATGTCTTTTTTACCATTAGCTTAATTATTATTATGGCAATTGTTGTTGGCCTTATAATAAAAGGCTTAAAGCATCCCGAAGAAAAAGGGTTTTGGGGTGAATATTTTGGAGATACATTTGAAGCAACTAATGTTATTGTAAAAATTCCTGCAAAAAGGTCAAATGAAAAAAAAGTTGGAGATATTGTAATATCTGCCCATTTGGACTCGAAATCTCAAACATTTAAAACGGGTTGGCGTATTGTTCTCTATAGAGTCTGGTTATTTAGCGGTATTTTACTCGGCGGCGTAACTATTTCTTATATTATATGGCTTCTAAAACTTGTTCCTATAGGAAGAATTGAAATGGAGTTATTTAATCGTAAAGTATTGATTATAGATTTTATTTCTTGGATATTAGCATCCTTAATTATAATTTCAAATATATTTCTCATGTTTTTAAATACGCATAATAAATCGCCGGGGGCATTGGATAATGCATCTGGAATGGCGATTGTTTTTGAGTTGAGTTCCTTTTTTAAAGATCATCCTTTAGAAAATTTTAATTTATGGTTTTGCCAGTTCTCTGCCGAAGAATTAGGAACTATGGGGTCAAGAATATTCGTAAATAATCGAGAAAATCAATTTATTAAAGGAAAGATATTCCAAATAAATTTAGATATGGTTTCTGCTGCCGGTTTGGGAAAAAGAAATTGTGTGGAGTATTTTAAGTCTTATGGTGTTTTACCTAGAAAAAAAATCGCTCCAATATTGAGTAAATATTTAGAAAGAGCTGCTGCTGAAGAAAATATTTTTATTCGGGGATTTCATCTTACCACTGGAGCCCATCTTGATTCAGTTCCATTTCATCTTAGAGGATATTCTGCCGTGGATATCTCTACACGTGCAGCGGCTAAATGGACTCATGATATTACGGACACTCCTGATAAAGTAGATCCTAAAGTTTTAAGGGATACATGTTATATAGTAAGAAAAATGGTTCTTTTAATGGATAAAGAATTTAATGAATTATGTTCTTTAAAGAGGTGAATAAATATCGGATATACTATCGCTGAAAAAATCCTTTCCGTACATTCTAATAATAAAGATATTGCTCCTGAAAAATATATAGAATGCGATATAGATTTAGTTATGGTTCATGAGCAATTAGGAGGAAGAATTCATAGAGAATATAATAAATTAGGATTAGATAAAGTTTGGGACCCTAATAAAATATTTTTCATTTTAGACCATTGGGTGCCCGCCCCAACAATCTCAGCGGCTCAGATGCATCAAGATGCAAGAAAATTTGCTGAGAAATATAAATTTATTCATAATTTTGGTTATCAAGTTAATAAAGGTATTTGTCATCAAGTTTTATCTGAATTAGGTTTTGCAAAACCAG
>CAZVTX010000085.1:0-9328 GCA_964629395.1 uncultured archaeon | reverse complement strand
GTTAATAAAGGTATTTGTCATCAAGTTTTATCTGAATTAGGTTTTGCAAAACCAGGAATGCTTATTGTTGGAAGCGATAGTCATACAACACTTTACGGAGCCCTAAATTGTTTGGCTACAGGTATAGGTGCTACCGATGTCTCTTATGTATTCGCTACGGGAAAATTATGGTTTAAAGTCCCATTTTCTTATAAAATAAATCTCTATGGCAATTTAAATGAATGGGTAATGTCTAAAGATTTTATTTTAAAATTTTTAGGTGATATCTCTACTAAAGGTGCACTTTATAAATCCTTAGAATTTCACGGTGATGGTGCTCAATCATTATCAATTGATGCCAGAATGACGATCTCTAATATGTGTGTAGAAGCAGGGGCAAAATTCGGAATTTTTTTACCCGATAAAAAATTAGAAAATTGGTTAAAAAAAAGAGCAACTCCTCCTTTTAAATTCGTAAAGCCCGATGATGATGCTTCTTATGAAAAGATTTTTGATTATGATCTTTCCGACATTGTTCCAATGGTTGCTAAACCTCATAATCCTGGTAATGTAATATCTATAGATAAATTAGAGGATATTAAGATAGATCAAGCATTTTTAGGTAGTTGCACAAACGGAAGAATGGAAGATTTAAGAGTTGCAGCTAAAATTTTAAAAAATAAAAAAGTTCATCCTGAAGTAAGACTTATTATTACTCCTGCTTCCACTGAAATTTATAAACAAGCAATTAAGGAAGGACTTGTGGAGATCTTTTTAAAAGCGGGTGCAATATTTACTAATTCTACATGCGGAGCATGCATAGGAGGACACTTAGGTGTTTTAGGTTCTGATGAAGTATGCATCAGTAGTTCCAATCGTAATTTTAAAGGACGTATGGGTTCTCCTGATTCAAAAGTTTATTTAGCATCTCCTGCAACTGTAGCTGCATCTGCAATTAAAGGAAAAATTTCAGACCCAAGAGAGGTGATTTAAATCAGAAAAATAAGCGGTTATGTTTATATATTAGGTGATGATATTAATACAGATGATATAGTACCTAGTCATACTTTAACTATGAGAGATCCGGTAGAAATGGCACAATATACATTAGAATATATTGATCCCGAATTTGTTAGTAGAGTTAAAAAAACTAATATCATAGTTGCAGGAGAAAATTTTGGAACAGGGAGTTCTCGTGAAGAAGCGGTCAATGTTTTTAAGATATTGGGTGTTAAAGCGATTATAGCAAGATCTTTTGCAAGAATATACTTTAGAAATTTAATTAATTTAGGAATTCCTGCTATAATTTCAAATTGGAATGAAAAAGATTTCTCATTTGAAGATAAAATTGAGATTTCATTAACAGAAGGAATTATTTTTAATATAACTAAAGATAAAGTCATTAAATTTGAAAAATTACCGAATTTTATTATGGATATTTTGAATGCTGGAGGAATTCTTAATAAGTTGAAGGAAAGGCTCTAAAACATAATTTACATCAAATCTTCTATTTCTTTTTTAATTTTTTCAACTCTTTTTTTAGACTTTAATAATAATTTACTTCTTCCGTATTTTCTAAACCAATTCTCAAACCTTTTCCTAATAGATACTTCCCTAGTTCCGGCAGTCATTTTATCAGCCAAACATACTATCTTTTCTTCTATCGTTTGAGGGATATAATCTCGTTCGGGTAATCCTACTTCTTTTGCATCTTCTTTATCTAACCCGCCCAAAATATGAGTTTCACATATTCTTGCAAGTGATTTAGGGAACCCTCTTTCTCTGAGGATTTTACCTCCAATCAGTGCATGTTTAAATCCATGAGTTTTGGCTCTTCCTATGTCGTGAAGTAAAGCACCAATTTCGACTAATTTTTTATTAATCTTTACTTTTTTTATTTTATTTGCAATTTCTAAAGCTTTTTCTGCGACTTTTAAAGAATGTCGTTTTACATTAAATGAAACTCTTAATTTTCTTAGTAAATCTAAGGCAATATCTCTTGTTGGCAGCATATCTTCATAAAATTCCTCTTTTTCTTTGTTATTTTTCTTTACATGAAGATCAAATTTCAATTTAATAAATCCTACCTCATATAATTAAAAATTAATTTAAATTTATATTATTCTTTTCGATTTCCTCCAATCTCGCTTGAAATTTTACAAGAAAAATATTTCCAATTAATATAAATATCAAACCTAAAATAAAAAAATGTAGAGCCATTATCATTTGATTAAATACAAATATCCCTCCGATGATGGAAAATAAAAGATTTGTAGTTGATTGTAAAGCAAATGCGATACCTATTTTTCCTTTTTGGAAAGCAATTTGTTGAATAAGCGTTGCTAATGCATTTCCGAGAAATAAAATTAATAAAAATATAAGACCGAATAAAAATAATTCAGGATAATTCTTAAAAATCTCAACTCCAATTTGAGCAAAAAGTGCCCCTATCGCAAAAAGAATTCCCGAAATAACAGCATAAACCGTACTTAATATTGAATCATGAAAAAATTTTACGATAACTGCTAAAAAAATACATAAAATAACAGAAATGATAAAAAATGTTAAAAAATTTGTTATAAAAATTCCTGATTTTAAATTCACATCAGGAGGTAAAACATTTCCTAAAATTAAGAAAATTGGTGATATTATTAAAAAAGAAAATCCAATAATTTCAATACCTTCAAGTGAATCTCCTAAAATTTTGATGGCAAACAAAACAGTGAATGTTAATTGTAGTGCTAAAATTAAAGGTTGAGTCAATGTAACTCCTAAAAATGCTTGTGCTAACATATATGGTAGACCGCCCGAAACTGCAATTATAATACCTATAAGCCATGTTTTATTTTTTATCATTTGCATCATGGAATTAAATTCAGATAATTTAATGTCATCCATATTCATTAAAGCCTTCTTTTGCAAAATTACTCCAAAAGCAAATAATATTCCTGAAATTAACGAAAAGATAATCCCGATAAATAGATCTAATGATGATGAGAAAAATTGCAGCATAATATAATTTTGAACTTATATATGATAATTAAATAAACTTATTCTTCTATTAATATTTTTTTATATAAATTATCAGCATTCAATTGAGATACAAAAAAATAAAGAATGTAAAAAAAAAAATTAATCCGGAATTTTTATAAGAATTCTTCATATGGGCCGCTAACTGCGCCACCTAATAAGCCTCCAATGAGTCCGCAAACAATTGCACCAACGATTCCTCCAATTGTTGACATCAAATTGGATCCTTGGAATAAACTCATAATATCTGTATTGGCAAACACACCAAGTAATATCCATAGTAATAATGCTATCACAGCAACTAAAAGTCCGCATATGAGTCCTCGGCTTGCACCTTTAGCGATACTTCCTGCAACGTATCCTGTAATCAGCCAGGCAGCAATTATATTACTTACCGCCCAAACATTTTTAGCATCCAAAGATGTAATTATTGATATGAAATCAAAACCAAAATTCGCAGAAAGAAGTGTTGTTAATGCTAAAATTATATTAGAATTAAATAATTTTGCAGCTGATGATAAGGGTGCCCATCCAGAAACTATTGAGACACTGAATAAACTGAGGATTGTACCAACTATTATACCTATTGCTAATCTTGCCATTTAAATTACCTTTATTTTATTTTCATTTGAATTTATATTGAATGATATTAATAATTAATTCATTCTTAATATTTATATAATTAATATAAAGAATTAATAAATGAAATAAAGACCAATTTTTATATTTTAAAGGGAAAGATTTTTTATGAGAAATTTAATGTCTTATAGAAATATCATTATAATTTTAGAGGGAATCCTCTTTAGCTTAATGATAATTTTTGTAATTATTTCTATTTTTGATATATTATCTTTAGAATATTATTCCATCTCGGAAATCTTCCAATTATGGAGTATTAGATTAACTTTTATTTTTTTTATTCTCTTTATCTTGTCTCCTTATATAACATCTCTCTCTAGTCATCTCGGAAATAAAATTGCTTCAAATTATAATAAATTTAAATTTAAAAAAAGTTTTATGAAAGAGATCCAAGATAAAGAGGAAATTAATATAATGCAACTTGCTAATAAATATGATATTAATCATCTCTTTATAAAAAACTTTTTAATGGATTTAATTACTCAAGGCCGAATAAAAGGAGAATTATATGGAGATATTTTCAGGATAAAATATATAGCAAAGACAACTGATTCCAAAGAAGAAAAAATAGAGAATTTTAAAAAACAATTTGATAATTTTATTTCTTCTCATAGTCTTATTAAAATTAAAGATATTTCTAAACGATTTCAAGTACCAAAAAGTTTTGTTAAAGCTTATATCTTAAATTTAATTAGAAAAGGCAAATTAAAGGGATTTCTTCAAGGAAATACATATATTCAATCCGTTTTCTCAATTGAAGAAATTAATTGTCCTCATTGTGGTAAGAAAATTGATTTAAACGAGCTTTAATGACGTTTTTTTAATAAAATATTAAAATTATGCTTTATTTTATTATTTACTACTTTAAACAAAATTAAGGTTTAGAACTTGGCTAAAAAGAAGAAAGTTAAGGAAGAAGAGCCGGAAAAAAAAGAGGAAGAAATTGAAGAATTAGACTTTGAAGAAGATTTTGAAGAAGATGACTTTGAAGATGATTTAGATCTCGAAGAAGAACTTGACCTTCTTGATTTAGAAGAAGAATTAGAAAAAGAAGAAGAGAAAGTTATAGATAAAGATGAAGAGAAAAAGAATTTATATCTTAGTTGCGGAATTCATATAGGTACCAAATTATTAACGGGTGATTTTAAAGATGCGGGATTTGTTTACAGACAAACAAATTATGGTCTGTGGATAATTAATCTTACAAAAACTGATGAAAGACTTAAAATTGCTGCAAAATTTCTAAGTAAATTTGTTGAAAAGGGTAGTGATAAAGTAATTGTTAGCTCTGTGCGAAGGTATGGTAAAGAACCTGTAAAAAAGTTTTGCGAAGTATTAGGTTGTCGGCCCATTATAACAAGATTTATTCCTGGCTCTCTGACTAATCCGATGATTGATACCTATATTAAAGATGCATCTGTAGTTGTAATCGTAGATCCTCATGCAGATAAAGTAATCCTTCGGGAAGCGCAATTAGCACGTATTCCGGTGGTTAGTTTATTTGATACTGATGATACTTTAAGCGGCATTGATTTAGCCATTCCTGCAAATAATCGCGGTAAAAAAGCTTTAGGTTTAGCATTCTATCTTTTATGCAGAAATATAATGCTTGAATTAGGACAAATTGCTTCTGAAGATGAATTCCCTTATACTTTAGAAGAATTTACCTCGAAAATTGTGCCTACATATCGGCAACAATCATAAAAATAGAATTAGGTTTTGTATTATTCTATTATCTTTTTGAAAAATTCTTTTGCTTTTATATAAAGTTCATTATCATTTGGTAATTCAAGTAGGTTTTTTCCCATTATATTTATCTCGCTAATCGCATCATTATTCGGCAAAACTCCAAGAAAATGTATATTAGGTTCATTTATTTCTTCGACTTTTTTCTCTAATAAATGCTCTAATCCCTCAGGAAATTTATTACCTAAAACCCATATATTTTCAAATTTTAAGTCTACATCTTTAGATACTTCGATTATTCTTTCTAAAGTATGAAATCCCATTTTACTTGCATCTGTTAGAATTATAAGGTCGGAAACATCTTGTCCGGTTTTTCTGGCAAAATATTCTAAACCTGCGGGTGCGTCTATTAACGTAATTTCATAATTTTTGGATAAAACATCAATAATATGCTTTAAAGCGTTATTTACACTACAATAACATCCAGAACCTTCACTTCTACCCATCTCTAATAAATCAAAATTATCCATTTCGATAAGCGAGCTAAAAACTTCCGATTCAATTATTTGATTTTTAGGTACATCTAAAGGGAGCTGCCTTTTTTGGATCTTCTGCTTTAAAATAGTCATTTTTCCGCCAACAGTTTCATTAAAATGAACTACTTTTCCGATAAGATCTCCAATATTTGCATCAGGATCTGCATCAATTACTAGGATATCCTTATATTTCTCTTCTTCAATTAAATATTTTAATAGCAAAACTAAGATCGATGATTTCCCTACACCGCCTTTTCCGCTTACGGATATTATTTTTGGGCGCATTTTTTTAAACTCTTTTAATAATCTTTTGAATAATAATATGAATGAAATATTATAAGTTTAAAATTTATTTTTTAAAATATTAAAGAAAATAAAACGAATAAATTTAAACAATATATTTAGATTTAATATTATAAAAAAGATTTGAATTAAAAATGACGATTTACACAGGCAGCGAAATTATTGCGAATTATTTAATAAAAGAAGGCGTGAAATATGTTGTAGGGATACCTGGACATGGATGCTTAGCGTTAGTAGATGCATTTTATAAAGTTAGAGATAAAATCAAATTGATTCAGCCTAAACAAGAAATGGCAGGTGTCCATTTAGCTGTTGGATATTATAGAATTACCGGAAAACCTCTTGTTGTTTTTACTTCAATTGGCCCAGGGGCAATTAATACTGCAATCGGTCTTGCAGATGCATATGTGGATTCTATGCCTGTATTGGTAATAACGGGTGATACACATGTCCATATGAGAGGAAAAGGTGTTCTACAAGAGATTGAGCGAAGAAGGGATTCTGATATGCCGAGAATCTTGGAACCGATTGTAAAAAGAAGTTGGCAGGCTGCTAATGTGAAACAATTACCTTCAATAATCCAAAGGGCTTTTAATTATATGATGACGGGAAGGCGAGGTCCGGTGCATATTGATCTCCCCATGGATGTTCAAGCAGATTCAGCAGATGTCGAAATTCCCGTTCCTATTGAAAGAAGACCTAAAGGAAAAATATTAGGAGATCCTGAACTTATTTCAAAGGCCGTAGAATTACTTAAAAATGCTAAGAGACCAGTATTATTATTAGGTGGAGGTGTGCTTAGCGCTAATGCAACTGAAGAGGTGAAAATTTTAGCAGAAAAAATTGGTGCGGCAGTAGTAGTTACTATGATGGCAAAAGATGCATTTCCTAATGATCATCCATTATTCTGCTGGTCTGCGGGCTCTAAAGGGACAACTGTAGGATTAAAAATGACTTCTAATGCAGATGTTTTAGTTGCAATTGGTTGTAGATTTGCCGATGAAACTACATCTTCTTATAAATATGGGGTTAGCTTTGCCATTCCTCCTACAAAATTAATACAGATCGATATTGATCCAGGTGAAATTGGAAAAAATTATCCCGTAGAAATTGGCATTATAGGAGATGCTAAATCTTGTCTGCAGCAAATAATAAATGAATTAGATTCACAAGGTTTTTCAAAAGATTATCAAGATTCGGCATATTATCATGAAATTCAAGAAGAAAAGAAAAAATGGTTTGAATTTCTTGAAAAACATCGTGATGATACTAAAATACCTGTTATGATTTCCACCGTTCTTCAAGAGATAAGAAAGTTTTTCGATAGAGATGCTGTTATTGTTACGAGTTCGGGAAATGTGCAGGCACAAATGCTCCAAGAACTTGAATTTTATGAGCCAAGAACATGCCTTACTGCTGGTGGCTTTTCTACTATGGGTTATAGCGTTCCTGCAGCTATAGGAGCAAAATTAGGTTCAATTGATATCGGAAAACCTAACCGTCAAGTAGTTGCTCTTGTAGGCGATGGCGATTTTATGATGACAATTTCGGAACTTTCCGTGGCTGTCCAGTTAGGTCTTAGTAATATTTTCTTTATAGTATTAAATAATCATGGCTGGATTGCAATTAAAGATCTCCAACAAGCGGCTTTTGGAGAAGATAGAGGTTATGGGACTGCTTTTGAAGATATTAATGGAAATACATATTCTCCTGATTTTGCAAAAATAGGAGAAGCATTCGGGTGCTATGCTGAAAAAATCTCGAAAAAGGAAGAAATCATACCCGCACTTGAAAGAGCCGCTAAATCCGGAAAACCTGCAGTAATCGAAATCGAGGTTCAAAGAGAATGGCCTTATACGGGTAGTCCCGCAGTTGGCTGGTGGGATGTACCTATTCCGGCATATTTAACTGAGCGCAGAAAGAAATATGAAGAAGAAATTAAAGAAGAGAAGCTTTAAAATTTTTAATCTTTTTCTCCTTTTACTAAATTTTTTCTATTAGTCCCAAGTGATCAAGGAATAAATGAATCAATTCCTGATAAAATAGTGCATAGCTGATGTCGCCTTCAATTATTAAATTTCCCTTTAAATATGGACTAATCGGATTACCTGTAATTACAATATCAATTGAATCTTTTAAAGTTGTTATCGCCTTAAATGTAAAGAATTCAGAAGTTCCCTCATACCAGCGCATCTTTCCATTTTTTAACTGTATTACATAAGAAGAATCATCTTTAAGCTCTATTAAAAAAATTTGATTCTCATCTCTTATAAAATTCTGTGCTTTTGGATTAAGATTTGTAAAAGCTGTTAATATTTCGAGAAAAAGAGGTAAAATAGAAGGATCTGCATATTCAGAGCCATTTAGATATATATCTAATAATTTTTTCATATCTTCTAATTGAATAAAAGTCCTTCTTTCTCCTCTTTTTAAAATCCCCAATTTCTCACCTATAAAATCTAATAGCTCTAAAAAATTTATTATTGCATTAAAATCTCCTTGTACTTGAAAAATCCCCGAAAAGAGTCCAATTGAAGGATCTAGTTCACCTAATATTAATTTCCCTAAATTAACAAGATTAGAATTGAATGTGAAAGAAGGATTATTAAAAGTTCCAATATCATATTTACATGTATCTCGTGTAATTATTAAATGATAAGGCTTAACGCCATGAATATTCATTTGAATGATAATTTCATTATTTCCAATTAGATTTTTTAAATCAGCATTATTTTTAATAAAGGCTCTTAATAATTCAAAAAACATCGGAATATCATTTTCTTCTATAGATTGAGGACCTTTCTCTTTAATCTCTAAGATTCTTTTAATTTTATCGTTTAAAATTTAAAACACCAGCCTATAATCAAAATTTTTAGGTTTTTAAAAATTCAAGAACTTCTTATAATCATCATATAATAAATATCTAGGTTCTTCATCTTCTTCAATTTCCGGAAATCTGCCAACTTTTTCATAGAAAAAATTATCAACATTATCGTCGTTTACGCTTGAAACTTCTCCAACTAAAACCTTTCCATAACCTTCTTCAGCCCAGAATTTATGATATAAGTAAGAGGGTATTGTTATAGAATCTCCTGGTTCAAGCTTTACTACAGTGCCCGCTTTAAAAGTATATCTTATTCCATCCATTGAAACTG
>CAZVTX010000084.1:0-11808 GCA_964629395.1 uncultured archaeon | reverse complement strand
AAAAGTAATCCCTCAACATGTTAATGCGGCACTTGAATTACAAAAAATTACTGGAAAAGAGTATCATAAGGGAGATGTAGTTTCTTTTGTGAAAACTAAAGGCGGCATCGGAGCTAAAGCATTAGAATTGGCTAAACTACAAGACATAGATGCTAAAAAATATAGAGAGCTATTAAGATCTGCCCTTGAACAGGTATTAGATGCCTTAGGGATTACTTTTGATGAGATTGGAGGGATAAGAAAAATGGACTCCTTTTTTTAATTTTAGAATTATAACCTAATTGGAATTTCTTTCTCCTATATATTTTTCAATTAATTTTGTTCTGAGTTTATGTATTGTCTCACTAATACTCACTTTATAATTTTGAGGATTGAGTAGTCTTAAATGAGATTTTGATAAGTGGTTAATATCTTCTTCCATAACTTTACGGGCCTCTTGCCATCCGTAAAGGTTATCAACGATCTCTCCTTTATCAACTTTTAATTTCAAGAGCGATTCCACACGGTCAGGGTTTTTCAATTTGTAAAACCTTAACGGATTAAGCGGATCATAAACGATGCCATCTTCCAAGCGTTCTTTTTCTAATACTTCCATAATGTCACCTGTCATAAAATCTGAATCATCATATATTCTAAATAATTGTTTTTTACAAGGAATTGTCATTTTTTCAACATTACTGGAGATTTTGATTTTAGGTTCACCGTTTATCTCTACAAGTTTATAGACCCCTCCTAAAGCAGGATCATCGAAACAAGTTGCTACTTTTGTTCCTATTCCCCATAAATCTACTGCCCCATTTTGATGTATTACTTCGTCTATTATATATTCATCAACATCATTAGAGGCTACAATTTTTACATAATCTAATCCCGCCTCATCTAACATTTTTCTTGCTTCTCTGCTAAAATATGCGATATCTCCTGAATCAATTCTTATTCCAATTAATTTATGACCCTCTTTTTCTAATTCTTTTGCCACGGTAATGGCATTTGGGACGCCACTTTTTAAGGTATCATAAGTATCGACAAGCAATATACAACTGTCAGGATATATTTTTGCATAAGATCTAAAAGATTCTAATTCTGACTCAAATGCCATTACCCATGAGTGTGCATGAGTCCCGCTAATGCTTAGATTTTTCAATTTTCCTGCCAATACATTTGAAGTTCCCGCAAATCCTCCTACACATGCAGCTTCACTCGCGGTAATTGCTCCATCTGGTCCTTGAGCTCTTCTTAATCCGAATTCTAAAATTGGTTTTTTGCCGGAAGTAATCCACATCCTATTAGCCTTAGTTGCACATAATGTTGGAAAATTAAAACAATTTAATAAATATGTTTCTATTAACTGGCATTGAATTAACGGTCCTTCGACTTCCATTATTGGTTCATATGGAAATATAACTCTTCCATCATCAATGGCTCTTATCGTTAATTGACATTTCCAATTTGCTAAATAATCTAAAAACTCATCGGAAAACTTATTTTGCTCTTTAAGGAATTCAAGTTCGTCTTCAGTAAACTTCATATTCACGATATCATTTATAGCTTTATGGATCCCATAGCAAATGGCATAAACCCCGCCAAACGGGGCTTTTCTAAAGAATAAATCAAAGACTGCTTGATAATCCGCAATATTTTCTATTAAATATCCATTCGCCATTGTTAATTGATAATAATCGGTTAAAAGTGAGTAATTATAAAACATCATCTGCCACCTCAGATTAAATTTTTAAGATTTATTAAAAATAAATTAAAGAATACAGAAATTAAAGTTTATTTAATTTAGTAACTCTCTTTAAGATAAAACCCCAAAAATTATCTTTATTTAATGTGCCATTACAACTGATTTTATCCCCTTCTTTAATATCGGATTCATAATAAGCCTTTTCACTTAGTCTAATCTTAAGTGTTTCAATATTTTGAAGATCTTCTTCTTTAAAGTCTGCCTTTCTCTTTATTTGTGGTCCAAATTTAATATTTTTTAATTCTACAATATAAAAAGTAGTAATTATATCTTGGAATTCTGATTTTCTTTCAGTAATTTTAGTTACTTCTGCTTCATAAATCGTAATTCGTGAATCAATATAATTCATTAAAATGCCTTCTATTGATGAGGTATCCATTATTTTTAATGTCTTTTCTTGTTCAGATTCAGAATCTTCAGAAAGCTTTAATTCTATATTTTTTATTCTTTCTTCAAAATCTTCAGGTAATGGGGTCATATTCCAATCTTTTAACTTAATCCAGCCATTCTTTACCATAAATATGAATCCCGTCCAAAAATGAGGACATAATCCCAAATTGGAACCTGCTTTACAATCGCAATCTCTATCCGGATCATCAATATTTTCTGGTGTTATTGATAAGTAAGATTTTGTTTCCCATCTCAGACCTTTAAATACAATCTCAATCTCATGTTCTTTCTCATTAATTATTTTGATTTCGTTAACCCTTTCAGGATCGTCCCCGCTAATTTTTTTAAAAGCCAAATTTATCTGTTTGAATACAATCTCATTCTCTCTTTGCTTCAAAAGGCTTTGCAATTCCTCATCAGCAAGCGAATCAAGGATTAGATCAATTATTTCCGTTTTTTTTAATTTTGAATAACCACGGATATTAAATTGTTTACATACCTCTTTTAATTCCTTTACGTTAAGCGATTGAAAGAGGTAATTCAAATATTTCTTATCATCAATTTTTCTCGCCATTTTATTTCAATTAGTGATTAAAAATCTAAGTATTTAATAATATTGTTAAAAATTAATTCTAATCAAAATAGCAAATGTTTTCTAAATACAAATTTTGATTTATTTTTTCACTCAATTTAATCAATAATCTCCACATTTAATTTTAAATAGGAAAGGCGCTCTCGAATTTTTCCAATATCTCCGCTTTTAATTAAGAATTGCTTTTTATTAGCGATTTCTTTTTCAATTATTTCGATGTTTGAATCTTTTAAAATTTTTTTGCCATAATAATTTTTTTCAAGCTCGCTCACATCATACCTAAATTTGGAAATTTTACGTATCTTACAAGATTCTAATTCATTTCTCAAATCTGAAATTATTTTTATGGTTAAATCCCTAAATTCGGGAAATTTTTTGAGTTTATGTATATTGAGCATGTCATATTTTTTTGATTTCATTATATTAACGATTTTTTTAGCAATAAAATTCTTAAAATCAATTTTTAATTTTTCAAGTGAATCTCTTTTCAAACTCTTCCTTTTGAAATTATTCAACGCAAGGTTGCTATTAAAGATCTCTGAATAATGTTCAAAACCTATTAATTTCAAAATTTTTGCCTTATTTTCTTTTTCATTTTTTAATAATTTTTGGTAAAAATCATTAAAGTCTTCATTGATTAATTTTTGGATAAAATTTTTGAAATGTTTCCTAAACGCATCTTTTTTAGGAGAAAATAATTGCTCACTTTTCTCATTAATAATCTCCCATGCTTTTAATTCGTCAATTTTTTGATTTTTAAGGTCAAGAATCACCGAAAAAGGAAGATAAGAAGCGATAAAGTCCATTCCTTTATATATCAGGTTAATGGCGTTCTCAACGCTTACTTTCATAATTGGTTTAAGAATTCTCACATTTTCACTTTTAATGGCTATTGGTTTTTTTAAACAAATTGTCAAATCAAAAGGCTGTAATTCATAGGTTAATATTTGAGAAAAATCAGGAATTATATATCCTTCTTTAATTTGATAAATATGGCTTCCTAAAATTGGCGTTTTTACCAAATCCCATTCGATTAAAATAAATTTTTCAAGATCTAAATTCTTTAATTTTATTCCTATTTCGGAATATTGTTTAGTAAAAAAGTTATTTTCTATTTTTGGTTCGGATTTCCCCCAAAAATCTTGAATTGCATTATATAATGGATTGTTTGAATTAAAAATACATCTAAATACCGGATAATTCTCAATAAAATATTTTTTAGTCATATATTGCAGTTGATGGCGCTCGAAGCCACATTTTTCTAAAATATAATAATAAAGGGGGCTTTCTTTTTTAGGAACTCTTGTCCAAACAAGGTCTTTAAATTTATAATTTGTGGTAAAGCTTAATGGCGTTAATTTATCAGTTCCATAATTTTCTATTACTAATGACCTTAAAAAGGCATGTTTTAATTTAAGTCCTTCTTTATAACGTTTTTTAAGTTTAACTTCATAATCTTTAATCCTATTAATAAGAAGTGTTTTATTTTTTAATTCTAATTCATCGATTATTTTTTTATAATTTTTAAAAAGTTCTAAAGGATCGAGATTTATAATCGAATTTTCAATATCTCTTTTCAATTCTTTTTTTACATTTAATTTTATGGTGTTTATAGGAGGGATCTTACTTTTTGCCGATTTCCTAAAAAATTTTCCAATTCGAATATTTTTATTAAAATCTTTTAGCATTAAAAATCTTAAATAAAGCGGATCTATTTTTGTAAAATTAATTTCATTTAGAATTTCTTTTAATTCTTCTTCCGAAAATTTTCTAAAAAAATTTAAAATATCAAAAGTAATTTCGATTTTTCCTTGTAAATTATAATTATTATATTTTGCAAAAATCTCATTTATGTAATTAGCAATTTCATCTTTATATTCTATTAAAATAGAATAATCTTCATTTAGAGATAAATATTTTATCAATAATCTATGAGATTTCTTTTTTTTGCAGATTTCTAAAATTTTTTTCATATATTCTGATTTTCCCGATTTTTCATATGCATTTCCAAGCATAACGATTGCTTCTTCTATTTTATTTTCAGAGAGGAGTTTTTCAGCTTTTTTATTATATGTATTTTCCTGGCTTTTCTTGATTAATTTGGTATTTGAAGTAAATCGGATATTATTAATATCTTTGCATATTTCAGCACAAACATGTGGCTCTACAAGTAATAAGATCCTTACGATATGCTTACAAAAGTCATAACCATTTCTAAAATCAGGGCAATTATGTACAATTGTTATTTCTTTAGTTTTATCATCCCGAAAAATATATACGATATAATTTGATTCAAAAGATGAAAGTAAAGTTGCGTTAACATAAAAAGGATTTTTTGATACTTCGAAGCTAATAATATTTTTAAGAGGAATACTTTTACCTCTATTAAATCTTGCACCTATTACATAATCTTTGAATAATCTCCCATTTTTTGGGTATTCTTTTAAATTATCCATTCTATTTAAACCTCATTTATGAGATACAATTTCAGAAATTAATTTAGGAAAATTTTTCCATTGATCTAATGTTAAAAGCGTGCCATTTACCTCATTAACCATTTTCTTTGCCATAACGCTGGAATAATCAAATTGAGGAACGACCATAACGAATTTAACATCTTTATCTTTCATTTTCTCTAATTCTTTTAAACTATTTTCTAAATCGAAAACATCTGCATCCGTAAATAAGACATTTAATTTATATTTAGTTCTGGAATTTTTAGTAAATTGTAGATTTGCCCATTCTAATGCAGCGCTTATACAAGTGCCTCCTTCGGCTTTAATATCTAACAATTCATCTGCGACCTCATCAAGTTCAACTTTATCGTTTAAATTTTTTAAAATATGAGTATCTGATTCGAAGAAACATAAGGCTATCTCTTCAGGTTTGAAGGCATACAATAACATTGACGCACATAAAGCCATTTGAGCTAACTTTTCTCCTGCCATACTTCCACTAATATCCAACTCCATTACTATATTCCTTAAACCTTGTGTGGTTTTCATTACGAGAAAATCATCCTCAGTAATCATTTCTATGCTTTTTCCCGCTTCTAAAATATTATTTATCGTTTCCTCCAAATCGATTAATTCGAAATCATCACCTATATTATAAGGAACAACTATATTTTCCACAAGCGGCCCTCTATTCGCTGTTCCGATCAATGCATTGGCATTTCTTATGCCGAGATCAATTATTATTTGTTTTAGTATTAATTTTAATTTATTTTTTATTACTGGGGATATATTATGTCTGGAAAAGAACCATTGTTTAAGTAAATTTAATCCATCTCCGGCTCCTAAAGACGATAAAGCAGCATTTAACTGTTTTTTTCCCATACTATTAGCCGTATTCAAAACGATGGATAAATCTCTCTCAATTATGGCTGTAATAAAATCTAAATTGTATTTCTTTTCATCATTCCCATTCAATGCAAGTTGAACGAGCTCAGCAATTTGATAATTCATTAAATTTGCTTGAGAAAGAATTTTATTATATACATTATAATCCCGTACATTTTCTTCTATCAAGGTTTTTATTGTTTCAAAGTCTGCTGATACAATGCTCATAATCTCGAGTTCAGACATATTGAGCCTTCTTCCTGTTTCGATAATATTATCAGTAGAGGGCTGATAACCTAAATTTCTGAAATTTTCCACGGAATTCTTTAAATCTTCGGGACACCAACAATTACTAATTGTTTTTTCGATGACATCGGATATTAGATCTTCTAATTGAAATCTGCAATCAAGATCGATGCATTTTTCTTTCAATGATATTAAATCTTCGGAAAATGAATTCATTTCTGAGCTAATTGCTTCCGGAGTTAAATTTTCGCTTCTAATCGTATCTATATTTCTTTCAATTAAGTCTTTAACAAGCTGACGCCATTGAATCGATTTTAAAGGTTTCTCAATTAGAGTCTCTAACAATTCCTTTTCATCCTCATCGTCTAAATTCTCTCTAATTTTTTCTAAAAGCGCTTCACAGATACTATAACCAAAATAATTATCTAAATTCTTTGCTGCGTCGTAAGCGTCTGAAGGAGAACCCTCAAAACTATTTTCAATAACCTTTTCAATTGTTTTTTCGTCTAAATCTAAGTTTGTGCCAACAACTCTGGATGCTTCAAGTAAATCTTCCAGATCTCTGCTTGATCCTGCAAATTCCTCTTTTACCAGTTCCGTTAACTCATTTTGTTCATCTTCATTAAATAAATCTGTATTTAAAGAAAATTCCAATGTATTTAATCCATTATAAAAGTTATTATTGAATACTTGCTTCATTTCTTCTCTAAAGGAATCAAAATCATCGGATTTAAGGAAATTTGTACACATTTGTTCCCGCCGGTTTTCGCTCTCATTTAATATCTCATCAATCATTCCCATATTTCCAGCACGTATTATATCCTCGGGTTCTAATTGTCCGATTCTATCCCTTAAGACCTGTCGAGCTTTATTCAATAAATCATCTAAATTATTTATATCTTCAATGGAATTATTTGGATTTTCCTGAAGAGTTTCCAATGCCGTTTTATAAGGTTCTTGCCTTAGTTCTTCTTGATATTTCTCAAAAAAATTATTTTTCATTGAATTTAATATTTCATCAAAAGAATTTGTCACATCATCATCGAGATTGCTTTCTAACCACGAGAAATCATCAAATATTTCTTCTAATTCATTCATATCAAACTCATCGAAGTCTTGCAACAGATCTTTTGATTTTATATCTTCAAATAGATTTGCATTTATATTATCAATACCTATCATTTTACTACTATTCTTGCCATATTCCTCTATTATTTTTGTAGCAAGGTTTTGGGCAAGCTTTTGATTTTCCGGAACACTGGTTATTATGGCAATTTCGATAAAATCATCCTTTCCGCAAAAACCTCGATTTAAAAAACGTGCTAAAATCATCTTACATATTGAAATTGCTTGCCTAATTGAAGGCTTATAGACGCATTTTTCATGTTTTCTTAATTCATTTATTAATTTAAGTGAAAACCAGACTGGATTTTGCGGAAAAATTATCATTTTGAATATTTTTGAATATAATTAAAATAAAATATTTATCCTAATATTTGAGCAATTATACTTTTTACAACATTTTCTATTTTTACGCCAGGTTTAGGCTGTATTGCCCCCTTTAAAACATATTTAGCGACCTCTTTTAAAACATGTGATGAATCGATATTTTTATTTTGTGAACTGATTACGCCAACAAGTTTAGCCATAGCAATTCCGCTTCTCAGACTTGCAGGTGTCTGAATTTGATGATGACTCCTTGTCTTGTTAATCATTAAATAAATCTTTTCTAAAATGTCTTGTTCAATTTCATAGTAGGGATTATTGTGTTCGATAATTTCCATTTCTGTTCTCTTATCAGGATATTTCAATTCGATCCAAACATTAAATCTATCCTTTAATGCTTCGCCTAATCGATGAGTTCCGACTAATTCAGAAGGATTCATCGCGCCTATAAAGAAGAATCCCGGATTTGCTTTAATTCGCCCTAAATGGGGTATTGAAATTGTTTTTTCTTCAAGAGGTTCCAAAAGAGAATTTTGCGTATATTCTGTCGCTCGATTAATTTCATTTGCTAAAAATACACCCCCTCTTAGCATGGCTTTTACCAATGGACCCGGATTAAATGATTCAAAGGAAAAACCCTTTTGAATTGTTATTGCCGGATTAAAAGTTCCAATTAAATGAGCAGGTTTAGTGGATTCATCGAATGTAATCCATTCAAAAGCATTATTTCCCGTAATTTTCGCTCTTAATTGAGCATAATATCTACATAAAGTTGTTTTACCGATTCCGGGAGGCCCCACCAAAATTGGATATAAATTCGATGCATCTGCCTCTAAAATCATTTCTAATGCTTTTCGATATTGTCCTCTTAAAACAATCTTTAAATCAGATTCCCGCTTTTTAACAAGACTTCTTTCAAATAATTCTGAGAGAGAAAGATTCTTGATATCATCATTCAATCCTTTTAGATAAGGCGAAGATTTTAGGATATTAACATCAATTTTATTTTTTTTTGCTGTTCTGGCGGGCTTCTTTTTCGGAGCAGAAATAGCTCCAGGCCTTTTTTTAGAAGCAGATTTATTTGAATAGGATTTCTTTTTTGCCATTTTTAATTTGATCTTTATTTATTGATAATAAAATATTGGATAAGAATGAATATTAAAGTTTTTTATTTAAAAAAGATCTCCTTGGAAAATTATTAATTTACAAAAAAAAAAAATTAGTGATTTAATAAGTAATTGCGCCTACAAAGCTGCCCCCTAATAAAAATCCGATGATAATAGTTGAGGCAAGTGCGCACGGTATTATACTTTTTGTTCGCTGGTATATATATGTGCTTAAATATGCAGGTATAAATGTTACCGATAATCCTATGAATAGAACACTTGTAATTAATATAGGTGGAATTTCACCGGTGGTAATAATTAATCCTAAAAAGATCCCAAGAATTATAACTACCACTTGTATTGAACATACTGCAATATATTCAAGCCATTTTTTAAAAAATAGGGGTCTCCGTTCGAGTTTAGCGTAAATGTAATTATGTATTTTGGTTTGAATGCAACCACGGTAAATTAATTCATCTAAGAAGAAAAATATAAACAAATAAATTAACAGCAAAAGGAATCCGAGATAACCAAGAGAAGGACTATTACGTGGTACGAGTCTTGAAGATACAGAAATAATTCCTATCAAATTAAACCCTATAATAAATATAAAGGCTATTGTTATACCAAGTATAATATCTTTTATAATTCGTGGAAATTCATTAGGAATCCCCAAATCATTTAATCTTATATTTGTTTTCTTGAAAAGATATATCAATAATATCAGCAATACTGGGATAACTATGAAAGACCTTCCAATCATTATTAAAATAATAGCATCTGCGATTATATATGGAATTCCGATCATTTTGGGCGTTATTCCTAAGTTAATAGGAATTAGGATAGAAAACATTTCCCCAATAAGGCAAGCTACAAGAAATGATGTGAAGATTTTAATTTCCAAACTTCCAAAGCTATCTTTTTCGGGCTCAGTAAATTCTTTTATGAAGGATTGGTATTTTTTCTCCGAATTTTTAAAATAAATATATCTAATGAGATAAGAAATCATTGCAGGGAGCGCTATTATTAAACCAAATAAAGCAAACATCCAGCTGGCCCACTTCCAGAAAGCTTCTGCTGGTAATGGACCATCAACATCGTTTAATGAATCTGTTGAAATTCCTGTTTCTTTCAAATTTTCCACTACATCTTTAACATCCCAATCAAACGCTTTTCCGAACCATTCAAGAATTTTAACATATGAATCAACTAGAAATCCCTCCATTAAATGTGCAAAAGGTTTAGTTTTTTTAGGCATAAAAAGTTCCCTTGCTGTTTTTGAGTCAAAATCTCCTTTATAGCTTTTATTTTCAACATCAAGATTAGACCATTCTTCTCCATTTTCGAAAGCATTTTTAATCTCGTTATAAACAAAATCATATGTAATTCCACCAGTTTCATTGCAACTTGCAGCTGCCATTAATTCCATTAATTGTTCGGGCGTAATTAATTCTTCATGATAAGCACTGATTAAAAGATAGTTAGGTGGCTTTTTATCTTCAAGAGATACTTTATCAATCGTATTTCTATCTTCCAATGTTTTAATAATATCTTCCTTTTTAGTTGAATAATCCCCATCCCTATTATAATAAAGAGCATCACCGAAACCCGTTAATTTTGTTAAAAATGTATACATCGGGGAATTAAAAAAGTCATCTTCAAAATCAGTTCCCAATCCCATAGCAATATCGCTAACCGTTTGTTTTAATTCTGACCACGCCCATATCGCCGCGACTGCCTTTATTTTATCAGGTTTATTTATTCCTGCAAATGTAGATGTAATACCCCCATATGAATGTCCATTCACGCCAAGTGCGTCTAAATCTACATTCATATCATATTTTTTAAACCCTTCTGCGATAAAATAATCGATAGCAGTTTTACCAATAGCCTCAAGTTCATATCCTAATCGATAACAGCCTTTTGATTCGCCTTGTCCCGGATCATCAAACATTACTACATACATTCCTGCTTTAGCAAAATACATAGCCGTTTGAATTTGCATAAATCTATTTAAGAACATTCCATGGAATACAAAAACACATGGTCGCTTAACATCATCTCCTAAATCATCAATAGGTTTTAATATTGTTCCCGTCAAGGTTGTTTCACATATGTCATCAAAATACCCGTATTTTCTGACGGTTTCCGAATCGATCACAAAATCAATTGCTTCTGCATCTTGTCGTATCATTAAAGCACTTACTAAAGTCCCCCCAAAAATTCCCAACATTCCGATAATTAATACTATTCCTTTAATTTTTCTATATTTTATCATTTTCATTTATTTAGAGATTAGAAATATCAATTAGTATTATATAAAAATTCGTTGAATTAGTTTAAAAGCTTATAAAAAATTTGAAGATGTTTAAATAAGCTATTTTCAATACAAAATAAACTTTCAAATCTTTGATATTCTACTAAATTGGAATATAGGAATGATAGTAATAGATTTAAATACTAACTTCAACATTTGTTTGAATAATTAAATAAATATTTAAATAAAAAAATAAAAGATTAAAACGGTGATTTTAAAAATGAGCGATTTTGATATAGAACCTATGTATGGGAAGTTCCCCCAAATGGGAAATCACGCAATTGAGGATTTCGAGGAATCATTTATGAAATATATATCGCATGAGAAACAATCTCCTTTTTATCAAGGCTTCATTATAAAATTTGGAGATATTAAATTTGGAGAAATTGATAATCCACGATTGAATTCTTTTGGAGAATTCATTATACAATAGATTTTTAACAAATTAAATAATTCTTGCTATTTTTTAGAGTTTTTATTTTTATCTTTTTTTTCCTTGATTTTAAATAAGTTTTAAAATAAAAGAAATAAATTTTTATGATAAGCATATCATTAAGATCATAGAAAAAATTTAAGATAGAATATTATTATTGAAAAAATTAATCTGAATATAATGTCTAATA
>CAZVTX010000083.1:0-12152 GCA_964629395.1 uncultured archaeon | reverse complement strand
TTTTCAATTTGCGATATAACTTCTCGTTCTATCCAAATAATCGTAGAAATTTAAGACTTCTGAAAATCAGTAAACTTTAGCTCCCCTTTTTATTAAATAGGGGGCAGAGAGAGGAGACTGAAATTAAAAAAATAATATTTTTTAAGTGCGAGATAAAAACGAGACTTAAATAAAATTGTCGATATTATAGAAAAATTTGTATAAAAAAATCAAAATTCTTAAATTTATAAATTTATAATTTAATATTGATTTAACATAAAGTGCAAAAATAATATTAATTATAAAACTAGTTTTTGAAAATGACAATTTCTCAAGGAGAAAATTTCTTGTTTGATGATTCTTATTTTATCAAGCCTTTTCGCCAGACTATTGATTTAGTCTTCCAGAAGAAAATAAGGGGTAATATTTACCAAGAAATTTTTAATATTATTCAAGAATATTTTAAGGAAAATAAAGAACATAGAAATATTTATGATGTTAATGAAGTAATAGAAAAAGTTCGTGAATATTTGATTGAGAGGGGCGTTGAGGACATTACAGAAGAAGAATTTAAGAAGGAATTTGACTCTTTAAAAGAATTTTTAAAAGATTTTCATAAAAAAAATATAGATAAGGCAGATAAATTATTAATTAATGAACATTTTGCGTATTTTATTAATGCATGGTATTTTTGTATGAATAGAATATTTACAATTCTTTCAGAGACAACTAGGGCACTTAAAAATAAAAAAAAGAGATTATTAAAGGAAAAACGAGCCTTTAGAAAAACAGAGCGCATTTTAGAAAAATATTTAGAAGATTTATTTAAAGCAATATTTTTGGTTCTTTTTCGAATAGTTGAACAAATATTTATGATTTCTCAAGAGGAATCAATCGTGTTTGAAAAAGAGATTGACTATTTATTTGAGGATCTTGTTTATTTGGAGAACATCTCTCGTAAGGTTAATGATGCTCTCTCTTAAAGATATAGGCGCGGAGTTATGGTTCATTTTTATTTTATTGATTCCAATATTATTATGGGATATTGTAATCCTTTAGATAAATTCCACGATGTTGCTAATGCTTTTTTTAGTGAAAAAGAAGATAGAAGGACTTTTTTATTATTTTCAATTCAACAAGAATTTAATAAGAAAATCCTTAAGGAAATTAATGATTTCACAAGCTTAATGTTTCAAACTTCTGGAAAATTAACTTTTCCTCGATTAGAAGATATTATTCGTAAGAGAATTAATGACTCTAAATTCCAAAACCAAAGTTTTTTAAAATATATTCTTAATTTGTTTAAAAAAAATCAAATAGATCTCATAACACCCACATCGCTTCTTAAGATACAAATTCAATATATCGAAACACTTTATTCACGGTTTAATACACTTGTCAAGAATTGGATAAAAAGACCTCATATGGATCAACATCAATTAATTTTTAAGGATAATGTTTTTTTACATTATTATGATGAATTACAGAAATATATACATGAGGAAGATGCTAAACATCTTTCTCTTGCTTGTTATGAAGTTAGATTAAGAAATCGTAGGAATAGAGAACATGAATATTATTTTTATACTAATGATCAGGAATGGATTTATAAAAATCTTGAATCAATTATTAAAATAAAGAATTTTCATATTAAGAAAATTCTTTATCGAAAATCGTCAAAAAAAGGTTTTAATGTATTTACTCAATCATTTAATATCGATCTCTATGAATATATCCCTGATAATCTTTAATTTATCAGATAATAATTATTTATAAACATATGAATCCTTGTTGAGTTATTTTATGATTTATGAATAATTTTACTATAATGAAAAAAAGGTGACATTTAAATATTTAAAATTATATAATATATTCGAGTAGTCGCGGGATTGCGACAATTGAAGGGATGTGGCGGGACGTCACTTACCTTCAAACCTTTACTTTTTTATTATCTAGGATAAAATTTAATTCCACATCCGATTAATTCTCCATTCTCGCATGTGTCAAATTTCTTTTTTATTAAATCAAAACATTTTCCATAAATTTCATTATGGATCGTATTTATGTTAGGTTGTCTATATTTTCTACGAACGATAAAGATACAAAATCGGCTAATTGAATCAAATTTCTATATTTGGATATCACAAAAATTGGATTTTCAATCAGATATTTATTTTCAACATAGAAGGTTCCTTCTTCTAATAGTTTTATAACTTTTTTACGTACAATCTCATCGTACTTGTTATTAACAGAATCAATAATTAATATTCCATAATCAATTGGTTCATTAACTAGTTCTTTCATTCGATTCACCTTATTAAGATACTTACATATTCTCTCAAATAATATCATATGTCCTTTTCTTTCAATCCAATCATTAATGTCTTTTCTTTCTCTTATAAAGGGATATATATTATTTTTTCGAATAATGGATGCAATAAGAACACAAAAAATGTTAGAGATTAAAACACTTATGTCATTGAGTAAATTAAAAGTATCTTGTTGTGTTAAATCTTTAAATACCTTTCTCTGATGTGTAATATCAGAGGCATGTAATTCTATTTGTTTATCATTTAGAGCTGGGAACCATTTTTTCTTTAGAAGTTTTACTTGTTGATCAATTTGTTGCCATTGATTCTCCTTAATAATTAAAGCCCCGAGTATGTAATCTTCTGGATCTTTGATGTTAGGCTTTCCTGATTCGTCAACATATATTAAATACATTTTTATTAACCTATTGAATCTTAATTTTTACGAATTTAATATTTTTTGTTCTTTTAAATTTATTTAAAAAATATTAAGTTTTTGAGATTTTAAATATTTTTTAAATTCTTAACTGTCTAAATATCTATTTTATAGATAATAAAATAAAAAAATAACCAGAAGATTAATTTTTGAAAAAATAAATATTAAATTATCATTTTTTATCAATTGATTTATTACTATTTTTTAATTCAGTTTGGTTAAGATTTTTAATTTTCTTCGTAAATTCTTTAATTTTTTCAATTTGTTCTGAAAGTGAATCTGGATTATTTAAATCAATATTTATAATTCCTTTAAGAGAAGGAACTAAACTCAAAAAGAATTCTATAGCTAATTTTTGTTGTTCTAATTGTAATTTTCCCTCTTCAAATCTTTTTCTATATAGGATGGATAAAATTTCTAAAATTAGATTAGAAATTGTAACAATCATAGTAATGAGCAGACTGATTTCAAATAGATTTAAAATAGTAAGGAACACCTTTTTTATATAATTACAATTAAATAAGTGTATTTAATGAAGAATATATAAATGAATCTGTTAACTGGCTAGGTTATGTGTTTTACAAGAGTCTAAGAAGATATAATTAAATTTATTTTTAATAGGAGATCCTTTTTTAGCAAAAATGATAATTTTCGCCTTATATTTAAATATAAGTTATAGGATTATTTTTTAAACTTAACAATAATTATATTTTTTTATGACAAAAGTCGAATCTTTTTGGGATTATCCAGAGCATTCAAGATATAAGCACGAAATCTTAAAGAAATACTTACCAGCGTTTAGAAAAATAACTAAAGCATGGCGAAACTTCATTTATGTGGATGGATTTGCAGGGAGTGGAAAATATAATGATGGAAGTGATGGTTCACCAATATTAGCAATTAAGGAACTTAATAAATTACATAATAAAGAGAAAACACTTCCCAATTACTGTAGAACAACATGTATATTTATTGAAGCAAATGGGAATAATTTCGAGAAATTAAGGAAAAATATTCAAGATGTAGGTAATTATCATAAAAATATTAGTATAGAATGTTATAAGGGAAAATTTGAAATTATTTATTCAGATATTAAAAAAAAATTTAATGATTTATTTCAGAAATGCCCTATATTGTTTTTTTTAGATCCTTTTGGATACAATCAAATTCCATTTTCAATTTTAAAAGATATATTCACTTTCAACAAACCAGAAATTATATTAATTTTTATGGTCGATTTCATTAGGCGTTTTTATAAAGATCAATTAAAATCTGGAGCATATGAGAGACTATTTGGTTCTCCAGATTGGAAAGAAGATTTTGAAAAGAATTATAGTCAGATTAAAGATAAAATAGACGCTTTTAGTATCTATTATCGAGATTTATTAATAAAAGCAGGTGCAAAATTTACAATACAATATAAAATAAAACACGAAAAAACTAACCAGAGATTTTATGATATAATACATGCTACAACTCATATTAAAGGATTTAAAGTTATGAAAAATATAATGTTCAATATGGGAATTGAAGGAACTTTTGAATTCCATGGTAAGCGTGAGAAAGAGTTGAAAAAGCATAGAAAAATTACAGATTATATGGGTGTTGATCCTGATGTTGAGAAATTGAAAAAATGGTTGAAAAAAAATATTAGAAAAGACAAGTTATATACATTTAAAGAATTAAGTGAGATCATTTATATAAGAACTTTTTTTATTGAAAAAACTTTAAGAAAATGCCTTCAAGAAATGGAAAGAAAAGGTTCAATAATAGTAGAAAGAATTACCTCAAAAACTAAACGAGGATTAAGCGGAGAAGATCAAATTCGCTTCATTTAAATAATTGTTTTCCAATTTTTTTATTTAAATAATAATAAAAACATTTTTTGGCTAAGCACTATATAATATTAATGTGAAAGAAATGTATTTTGAATTAGAATTAAAGAAAAATCGAGAGAAGATTAAAAAGATAACCGCAGGGACTAAAGAGTGGTCAGATCACTCTGTCAATTGCGTTAGTGGCTGTAATAATGATTGTCGCTATTGTTATGCAAAAAAAATGGCTATAAGATTTGGCAGAAAAACAGAAAAAACATGGAAGATCATGGAGATTAGAGAAAAGGATGTCAAAAAGCATTTTAGAAAACGTGATGGAAGGTTTATGTTTCCAACCAGTCATGACATTACGGGAGGGAGTAATGTAATTGAAGCTTGTTTGACTACATTGAAACACATTTTAGAGCCTGGAAACGAAGTTCTTATCACGACAAAACCAAGATTTGATGTTGTAAAAAGAATATGTGAGGATTTTCAAAAATATAAGGAGCAAATTCAGTTTAGATTTACAATTACTTCTAATGATAATAAATTGCTCAAGTTTTGGGAACCAAATGCCCCCTTGTATGAAGAAAGATTGAAAGCGTTAAAGCTTGCTTATGAACAAGAATACAAGACTAGCGTTTCAATAGAGCCCTTTTTAAATGATCCTCTATTTTTTATAGACGAATTAATTCCAAATGTTACAGAGAGCATCTGGGTTGGACCCATGAATTATTTAACGAGAAATGGTTTTAAATCGCAAGATCTTGTTTATTTTAATAGAATTAAAGAGTTAAATAAACCCAAGAATTTACTTAAAATGTATTTCCAGTTGAAAAATTACAAGTTAATTCGATTTAAAGACTCATTTTTAATTCGATTATATAATGCTGGGCTTTTACAGGAAATAAAAATTTAAATCCAAATTCTATTTTATTATTTTTATATCTTTTTACAATTAAATAATTGTTTAAGATGTATTTCACGCGAGTTCAGGAAGATATTATTAGATATATTATTAATAGTAAGTCTACTCCTGATTTTTTAACCGTGCACCATATATTTCGTGGAATTTATACGTGGCAAGAAATAGAAGATGCGATTGATGACTTGATTTTTAAGGATGTCTTGGTCCCACTAACTTTTAAAGTTTATCTCAAGATTTCTGATGAATTCAAAGAGAGCAATGATTATGAAAAATTTAAGAAAGGATGATCAATTTCGATCATTTAATCGCTAATTTCGCTCGAAAAGTTATTAAAAAAGACTGTTCGGGAACGAAAAATTTAATGTAATTAGGGTTGGATGTAATGTGATTGATATTAATGGGCTTTAGCCTTCTACTCCTCATCTCTTGGCATTTCAGAATGCATTATATCATGCTTTGGGGCATTATACTATGCAATTATTTTTGGCGAGATCTATAGAAGAACGTGAATTTATTGAACAATTTAAAATTCATCACGTATTCTTCGTATTTTTCCTTTTCAACCCAGATTGAGTATTCTAATGCTGGGGTTCCTTGATCTGGCATTTGAACATAAATCAACATTGGGATGATGCCCCATTTGGGCCAATAATAAAAGAGAGGAAATCTTTCAAGACCTTTTTCCAGGCAATATTTAAAAGAAGCGTTAAGAGAGTGATGATTTGGATTTTTAGAATATAAATAAAATCTTATCCTGTTGGATCTCGTTTGTACTAATTTGACCTCACCTGGTCCTAATTCCTTCATGTTTTCGTAATAAAGAATGTCAGGTTCTCCTTTTCCTCCTAGACGCACGCCATCAGTAAGTCTTGCTATATAATGTTCTAATGCATAACTAACTCTTAGTTGGTCGTTTAATAAATTCGCTCCTGAACGATATTTTTTAATTATTGCATTAATAGTGTTTGGTGCTCCTCCTCTTTGTTCTCTGATATCTGCTTGGGATAATCCATTTGCCCAATCATGCATTATTAAAGCGTGGTACTCTTTTTCAGCATCTTCATATGTTTTCAAGTTTAAGCGATAAAATTGTAATAGAAATTCGGGGAATTTAGTCTCTTTATTTATTTCGGGTAATTGGATTTTTTGATAAATTTCTTCTTTCTTGTCAAAGTCATCTCTTAATTTCTCTATTCTTTGATATTTCTTTTTGTTTAATTTAGCCAATTTATATCTAGTTTTGATTGCAGAAACGATGTATTTAAGTTGATCCTCAAATTCTAATAATAAACTTGGATGATTGTCCCATAGATATCCGATCGCATCAGAAACGGTTATTTTTGGGCCAAATACGCTTGATAATAGTTTTATTAATGGTTCGGCGCGTTCTTTTATCCTTTCTGTTTCACGCAATAATGCATCAAAATTCTCACCTTCAAAACTCCTAGAGATTTGATCATTATACCAAGGACAATATTTTTTTAGTGGCATTACAAGCGCTCCCTTTCTCAATCCAAATTTTAGCAAGTGTGGTTGCGTGATCCTATAAATCGTCTCGTGTGGTTCGAGGGAAGTAATTGCTTCTGCGTGTAATTTAGCAAACCTATCTTTAGGATTCTCTTCAATATAACCATCCGTTAATTGCTTGTAAAATCTTAATTGGGCCTTTGTTCTATATCCTCTTAGTATTCCATCATCTAGGCTATTCAAGATTGTTATTACGCTTTTGTGTCTTAGAGTTGTTAATGATTTGATGAAATTCCTCTCGTTTTTTTTCAAGTAATCTTTAGCATCTGCAGCAAGATAACCCTCATCTAAATTCATCACATCAAATGTTTCGATCTCACTTAATCTATCTATGATGCGAAATTTTTCTCTCATGAATCTTGGAACTGCATTTTTTACTGCTTTTAATAACGAATCTGGAGCTTGATAAAATGCTATGTTTCGTTTTTCGGGAGAACCTTGCAATAATAAGTTGTCAATGATGCACATTAGAACCGATTTTCCTGAACCAGCAGTTCCAGTAATCCAAGCAATTCCTCCGAAACCTGGCCTTTTTGATAATGTTTTGATTGCTTTCACGAATATTTTAGTATAATCGTACAGAGTATCATTTTTATGAAAATTACTGTAATATGCTTTAGGGTCAATGTATTCGAATGGAATTTTAATTCTCACCTTCTAATTTTTTAAATTTATTCTTCTTGTTTTTCTTTTTTTCTTTTGAGGAAATAACTTGCTCATCAGGATAAATTACTGTAGTATCAATGAATCCATATGAACTAAAAATCTTGTTTATGTATCTTGTTTTATCAACATCTCTCTTTTTATAGTGCCTTCTTGTTGATCCGAGAAACTCTTCCTGAAAAACCTTTAAAAGCACGGAAGACAATTCAGTATTTCTCGTTGGTAATGTGTCGGTGCGATTTATGAATTGAGCAATCTCCAAAAGAGGATCGTGATGGCCCAATTCTGCGTATGGATCGCTTTTTGTTGTTTCCATGGATTTATTTAATAAATATGTTATCGCTCGTTTTGGAGGAAATATTCCAAGATCCAACGATTCTATTAAATATCCTAGAATTATTGCCAAGAATTCGTTTTCTTTTATATTTAGATTCTGGTCTCTAAATGCATTATTAATTATGTTTGCTATTGAAGTTATTTTTGCATTTTCCATTTTTCTATCGATTGGCACGTGCATCACCTTAAAAATATACAAGCATGAAGCTAAAGATTAAAATCACTATTAACATGAAAGAAAGTGAAATGTACAAGTAGCGCCTATATTTCTCGATTTTTTGCTCTAGCTTTTTCTGGGCAGGATTTTGCAAGAACCTGCTAAATACAATATTATCCTTTGCTTGTTCCTGTATCGTGTCCGATAAAGCGTCTTTAAAGGCACTTGAAGTTTGCTGGTGAAAATCCTTTAATAATTGCAGTTTTTCTGGTCTTACTGCTAAATCATTCATCCAGACTTCCATGATCTTCAGTTGCAAGTAAGCGAATACTTCTGCTTTTATGTTCTTTATTATCTCAAGAGCGGGATATGCCATGTTTTCTGAGAATAATAAAAAGAAAACTGGAATATCACTAGTCAAATGCCACCATTGTACCCAAAAACAATAACAATTGCTTAGCTTGACATCCCATCCTTTATATGTCCCTTCTTCTTTATGTGTCTTTAACAAGTATCTATAATCTCCTGCCATTATGAGAAAACACTCGTCAAATTCTTCTTCCTCGTCATCAAAATTTTCTTTATCTTCTAATCTCGCATAATAATACTTGAGTTGCTTTAGTAATTTTTTTCCTTTTCTAAATCCTTCATTTTTTCCGATTTTTTCCAAATCAAAATGCTCGTATGGGACTAAATCCTCCTTGGTACCATCGTTTTCACTTTCCTCTAATGGCAATAATTCATACGAAGTAGTAAGGATGTTTTCTAATTCTAATGTTTTATTATCATCATTTCTTTCTTTAATGAACTCGGAGATCTTGTTAAGTAGCTCTGGTAGATTTTTTGCTTTTATTTTCTTTTGCTCCATTGATTTTTCTACGTTATGTACGAATTGATTCTGCAAAAAAGTATGATAATGTTTCTTGAACTCTTTTGACTTTAATTTTGCTAAAAGACTATCGTCATTGTCAAAATCTAAGTCTATCTCATAAACCTCTTTAAATCCAAGCATCAAGTCTGCTGGTTCTTTTTTACCCCTTAAAATTATGCTATCTGCATATTCTATTGCTGCAACGCTTTGTTGAGCATCTTTTTCCTTCTTTAATGGTCCTATATAAAATAAGTACATCAAAACTACTAAGATTCCCAGATATCCAATTAATTCCCATCCTGATAAAGGCATTGATATTAAAAAAGTCAAGCGTATTAAGGCCCAATAAGGGATTGCAATAACTACCATTAAACCCGCAAATTGATATCTATCTCTTCCAGATCCTTCTTTCCCAAAAATTGATTGAAACATTTCCTTTTTAACCTCCTATTTTTCTTTAGATTTCTTGTAAATTAACATTGCTAATGGAAAATATAATCCAAGTCCAATTAAATAAATCCCTACTTGTAAATCAAGATATTGGCCAAAACCAACATGAATTGGTTGAGGAAAGTAATGCTGGCCCATTCCTGAGATCCACATCACGAAAATAACATAAATGACTGTGAAAATCAAGAAATGAAGAATCTTTTCTTTCCCTATTTTTTTTGTTTTCTTTTTTTGTCTTCTTGATTTTACTGAATTCACTATTTTTTCACCTCAAAACATTAGTAAGAGTTTTAATATCGAGAAAACTAAGGATGGTAATGTCGTGCTGTTTGATAAACTATCCAAATAATCTAATAACGGTTTCAACTTCATCCATAATAATGTAAGAGAGAAAAGAGATACTAAAGCAACAATTATCATTATGATGTAATATGTTAAGCCAGCAGAATTTTTTGCAGCTTCCAATCTTGATTTCCTTCTTGATTTCACCAGATTTTTCTTTCTTTTACTTTTACTTTTCCTATTAGCCAACTTTTTATCACCATTTTTATACGGATTTTGTAATGTAAATTGATAATAATTTAGCAAATACTCTTGATGATAATGATATTATTAACCAAGCAATGAAATACGCAAATAAACCCCACAATATCGGCATGTGGGGATATAATAAATTTGATAATGCTGGCGTCAAGCCAATCGCATAACAAATGGCCCTTGAGCTCGTATAAATAATATATTCAATTATTTTTCTATTGTAATTAACTCTTCTTTTTCCACTATTTAGATAACCCATTTTATAATTATAGTAAATTTTAATCGTTATAGCGAGAAAACTTGCGATGAGATCGCTAGTTATGAGCCATGTAAATATGATTAAAAATTCTAATGCTAAATTATTGTTAGTTGTATTTTTTATATCATTTATGAATATTGTATAAACGATCGTGAATATTGTAACTTGTATAATCATCTTACTGAATGTAAATAGCAAGTTATCCGAGTTTATTGGAGCATTTCCCTTATATTGAGACTTCTTCTTTCTCCTTTTAGATAATACTTCTTCAGGCATTGAACCCCCTCTTTTTAATTAAAAACAACTTGATCAATATGATAAAAATTACGTGATAAATCATGATAGCTATGATCCAGAACATCGTAGGGTCCGATAGTACATAAACAGCGAAAATGCAATAAAAGTGAGTACTGAGATTAATCTGAGAAATTAGGTCCAATTGAGAATACTGTTCTTTATAAATAATTATGATTGAAAGCCATGAGATGAAAAATAAAATAATTATCGTGTAAATAATGGCGAAAAAATTTGACAATAATCTTGATCCAAGCGTGTAATTCCCTAAAATTAATATATTTGTTAGAAAACTAATGAAAAATACAAAAGCCAATCCTATTAATAATATTAAATTTATATTAAAATATTCTGCTTGTTCCATTCCAGATATTAATACATCTTTTAACATGTCGCCCCAGATTATCTCTAAAAATAAAAATAAAAAATATGTACCTAACCCTGAAATCGTTCCAATTGATATTGCGTGACCCCATGTCAATTGTTCTATTTTAATTAAAATGCACCTCCCATTATTATCAAGTATCCATTAAAAATCAGGATGCAGGATATTGAACCTATTAAAATTAGTCCAATTTTTATGGCTCGCCAGTAATTTTTCTTTTTTTCTAAATTTGATTCATTTTTATTTAATTCTTTAATCTCAGACATTTAATACACCTGGACCAATATATTTCCATATTGTAAATATACCACGATCAAGTTTATTAACAAGTGTCCGACCATTGTTATCGTAATATCCTTGAAATAGAGGAAATAAGCTGAAAAGATTAATCCCCCAAGAAACATTGATAACATTAATGATGGATCTTGTCCATAGGCACTATAATGTGCAATCATGAATAACGTGGATGATCCGAGCACTCCAATTGCTATTGCCATTATTTTATTAGGAATTTTATTTAAAGACAAATTTATTAAAAACATCCTGAAAAAGACTTCTTCACATATGGCCGCAGCCAAGTAGTAAAAATAAACATCTAACAATTCAAATGCAAATCTAAATTGTGTTCTTACTATAAACATCATTATGGAGATTATGGCTACAAGACCAAAGATTCCTAATAGATACCTAAGCCCGGACCATGTATTTTTAATAGGAAAATCCTTATTTAGAAAATCTCCTTTATTCAAAACTATTATTCCTATAAATCCAGATAAACCTAAAGCAAAGAGAATGTAAGAATAGATTATGGTGGATTCCTTTACCCCGTATTTTATAATTAAATAAACTTCAATCATGAGGGCAAATATAGTTAATAATAAAGATAATGGATTAAATCTCATTATTGCAGCATTTTTCTTAATAATATTATTTCTCTTTTGTTTCCTAATCATCCTTGCAGATAAAACCGTTCTTGGCATGTTAATTACCTATTTTATCCTTTTTCCCCCATAAAAATTTCTTATTCGTTCTGATTCTAATTTTACTTTCTCAATCTGCATTTTTTTATAATTTTGGGCATACCTATAATATTTATAAGCAAGATACGTGATAATACTCATCAGAAAAATAAAACCTAAAACAATAATTATTATCATCAACCAGGTATTTGTCACGTTAAAATCTGGTATTTCAGGAACTTTTT
>CAZVTX010000082.1:0-12166 GCA_964629395.1 uncultured archaeon | reverse complement strand
TGCCAACAATGCACTCCTTATTAAAACATGTATTAAAAACTGCTAAAAAAGGAGCTATTTTTATTTGTTATAAATATGAATGTAAAGATATAGATGATTTAATAAAATTATTATTAAAAATTAAGCATAAGAATGGAGAAGATAAAATTAATTCTTATTTATACAAAATTATTTAATTTTGAATGAATTTAAGAAAAAATAAAAAATTTATAACAAGAGTTTTTTATAATCATCTAATGTTAAATTTGTCTTAATCCCTAATTGAGATAACCTAAAAATAAAATCGTGTAAAGATATTTTTGCCATTTCAGCCGCTCTCTCTATTGATATTTCTTTTAAAACATATTTTTGAATAGCAAAATTAAATCTCTCTTCTTTTAAACCTTCAATTAAAATTTTTTTAGCGAGAGTTGATCGTTCTAAATTTTCTTCTAACGCTAATTCCTCCAGATCTTTTATAATATTTTCATCTAATCTTAAATTTAATTGTTTTTTCATAAATTATCAACCTCTTTCCTAATCTTTTTTTGATTTATTATTTCATTTGCTTTTTCTTGAAAAAATGAAATCACCTCATAATCCAATAGCTTTATAGAAGCTAATTTCAAAAAAGAATTCATAAATTCATCAAAATTTATTATATCCTCATTCAATAATTCTAATAAAATTATTTCTGAGGTTTTTGGTTTTATTCCTAAACTTAAAGCATAATTTATTGCTTTTAAATCATCAGAAACTAATATTCTATTTTTCTTTATACTAATTTCTATTGATTCTTTTTCTCCTAAACCTAAATTTTTTTCAAATTTTAAATTTCTCTTTTTTATCTCATCAATTAATATATTTTTCTTTTCCAAATTAGATTTTATTTTACGTGCATCAGGGAATCGATCTAAATCGGAGATTACTTCCTTTTTAACAATTTCTCCTATAAATATTTTTCCAAGTAAAGGTAATTTCTCTTTAATATTAACTTTTGTTAAATAAATTAAAGAACATGCATCAAACACAAATTTTCTCATCGTATTAATAATATAATTGATACTATAAATATTTATTTATAGCATTGATATTAAATTAATTAATATTTCAAATTTTTATAACAATTCAAATATTCTCAAATATAATGATAAAATTTCTTTTCTTTAGCAAAATAATAAAAAAATTTAAAATACTATAATATAAAGTAATAAGTAAAAGTGTTTAGAATCTTAAGATTCTTTATTTTTTATCATAATAAAACCAAAAAATTTATTGAAATTGACCGAAGATTCTAAAATTGAGGAATTGGATAAGGCAATCCAAGAATTTGCACCCGAAATTGCAGATATATATTATATCCGGGAAGATGAGTCGGAAGAGCAGCAGATTAAAACCGGAAGACTCCATGAAAATAGAATTTTAGGGATTATCCTAAAATTTTTTATTGAGGGAAAGAAAAAAGTAACGACCAGCGAAGTTGAACAAGAATATAAGAGATATTTTAAGGATATTGCCCGTTCCACAGTTTCTACTTATTTAAACATGCTTAAAAAAGAATCTACTTTATATAAAGAGCGAGATGGGAGAATTGTTTATTATATCTTTTATGAAGATCCCCCAATAAATATTAAACCTTTCTGGTTTACACGTATTTTTTGTATTGTTCCTGCATATTTTGTAAGGGCAAATTATTTTGCTCAGATTTTTCTTGGTGCAAAATCTACTTTAACAGAATATATTGGAGATGATCGTGATTTTGATTTACTTTTGGATAATTTTAAATTTTTGATAGGAATTATTATCCTTTATATTTTAAAAAATCGCACGTCTAAATGCATACTTTGTCAATTTGGCAAACAAGAGACCTATGAAATGATGAAAGATGGTTTAGAACAAGCTATAAGAGATAGGTCTGATGTATTACCCGATGAATTAATGGAGATACTAATTAATTATGGTGAAATCCCAATTTTTGGTGGGATTAATGTCGATGATCCAAATATGAATGAGAAAATTATTAAAGAAGTAATTGAATTATCAAGAAAATATAAGAAAGATTTGGAATTTCAAATTATGGTATCCCAAAAGAGAATGGAATTACGATTAAGACAAAAAGAAAGTAATAAAGAGGATGTTAAAAAATGAAATTAAATTAAACCGGCATTTTTAAGCATTAATTTTGTTATTCCGATAAAAACATCTTCAACATTTTCACCGGTTTTAGCACTACATTCAATAAATCCCGCTAAATTTCTTGATTTTGCGATTTTTATACCTTCTTCACTTGAGACCTCCCGATCTTCCTCCAGATCTGCTTTTCCACCTACAACGATAATAGGAAATTCAATATCAATTTCTTTTCTAATAACCAGGAGCCAGTCATCTATATGTGCCAATGAAGAATAATTTGTAATATCATACATAAATAGCCCTCCATTAGCACCTCTAACATATGTAGGCAATAAAAATCTAAATCTTTCCTCTCCACCAAAATCCCAAATTTGGAGTTTAACCTTTTTTCCCTCAACCTCCAAATTTTTTACTTCAAAATCCACTCCGATGGTCATTTTAGAATCTGATTTAAATAAGTTTGTTAGAAATCTATGTGTAAGCGTAGTTTTTCCGGAACCTGCATCTCCGAAGATAACCAATTTGAATGTTGCATCGAACATATTTGCCCAATTATTAATTTTTTTGGGTTTTAATTTTAATATTTTATTAAAACTAAATTTTTTTTCTTTATAAATTTTAAATAATTTCTACTTGGATTTGTTTTATTTGTTTTGAAAGTTCCGATTTAAAGAGATTAAAAATTTGTTCTCCTTTTTCTCGAGTAGCTTTTGAAGCATCACCAACAATTCCGGTATTCATCCATAATCTGCCGTCTAAATAAATACGACTCTCAGAAAATTTCGGAAATTCTTTTAAATCTTTAATTTTTTCTATTTTTACCAATTTAGGGGATAAATAAAGCATTAATGAAGTTTCCAATTCGGCAGCGTGATATGGAGTTGTTTCTAAAATATTAAGAACTTCTTGCTTTAAATTATTATTCTCTTCAAAGAATCTAATTGCTGAGAAAAGATATATATGTGATAAATTGTCATATTGCTCTTTACTAATTGGTTTCGATATCGATTTTTCCTTTCTTAAAGTATCTAAAACTTCACGAGCCGCCTCTCGTAGTATAATATAATGTGAAGAACCACCATGCCAGGTAAATAATATAATGGCTTTTACACCTTGGGATGCAAAAGAATAAATTATATCAAAAGTCAAACTTCTCAGAGTATCTATTCTTATTTCTAGTGTTCCCGGGAAGCCTTGAGTTGAGCGGCTTACTCCGAATCTAATTGGAGGGCCTAAAATAATCTCACATTCTTTCACAACTGTTTCACATAATTTCTCTGCAATTAAGCAATCAGTATTTAAAGGTAAATGTGGTCCGTGCTCTTCTATACATCCGACAGGAATTAGAATTATTGATTTTCCACTATCAATTTCTTTCTTAAAATCCTCCCAAGTAGCATTTAAATAATTTAAATATGTCATAATATATTACTAAACTCAAATTTATTTTTTTATTCCTAAATTCTCTAATCCTAATTCTTCTTCAGCATATTTCTTCAAGGCAGCCCATTGTTCCTCTGTTGTTCCAAAATATTTAAAAACTGCGATTCCCAACCCAAAATCAAAACCTCTCATTTGTTTTAGCATTTCTTCGGTATTACATTCTACGGAATTAGTAATTGCTAAAGCAGGACTTTTGATTTCATGAGCCCTTTTTTTCATATTTCTAATGAAATACCAATATGCAAGATCACCGAGTTTTCCCCAAAACCAACCATCATCACGGGTTCCAAGCAAATAGGGATATTCCATAGGTGATACTATATCTAAAATTTGGGTTAATTTAGTCCAATTTTGAGCAATTCTCTTTCTTGTAAAAAGCTTTTTAGGTCCGGGTAATAAGAACCAACCCGTTATACAATCGGGATTGATGGATTTTATTATTTCATGGAGCCTCTTAGCATAATTAGCAATAGTATCTTCTTTAAAATCGAACCATTCTTCACTTTTTAAAAATTTTGGCTTAGGACCGTATTTTTCTCTAAATAATTTTTGACATCTTTCACATAAGCATAAATCCGTAAACTCTCCATCATATCTTATATAATCGGCAAAGAAACCTTTAACATCATAATTTTTTACAACTTCTTCGGCAAGTTGTATTAGATAATCTACATGCTCGCTATTAGGACACATAAATGTTGTTGTTGGTATATACCCTCTTCCTCTTGCACCTCTGCTTTTGCCTACTTTAGCGTCCAATCTATTAGTTAAAAATGGTATCTTTTCCATATAGGCTTCAATAGAAACATTTTCGGGTAAATCCAATCGCATTTCGCCTTCATCGTGAGTAGAGATATCTCCTTTTTTATATTTAATACCGTGTTTCTTACCGCTTTTACCGTGAACACTTGCTCTTTCAGGATGTATCGCACCCTGATAAGCATCATTCATACTCGTAAAAGAGGCAAGAAGAAATATATTTCTGTCATTACATTCATCTTGAAATTCTCCTAATATATCCCGATTTGTAGGATTCCAGCCTATTTTAGTATCCCAAACACAAGCACCATCGGTATCTTTTATTACCAAACCAAAAACATTAAAGTGACATTCCTCAATCTTATCCATTATTTTTTTAGGATTTAACTCTTTTTCGGCAAATTCATAGTTTAGCTCCCTAAAACCCTTGCGACCTCTTACGGGCATTAAACCCATACCAAATACTTTCTTAAAGCCGAATTTACCGATAATATCCTCAATTTTTTTCGGGTCTATTTTGAAAAATTTAGACCATTCTATTTTTTTAGTCATCCTAATCAATCTCTAATTATTTTATTTTTTAATTATGAATAGGAAAGAAAGCGATTAAATTGAGACGGTTACAGCTGCATTACAAATAATAATATTATCCGAAGTATCTCCTAATTCTTCAATTTTTACACCTTTTGCAATAAGACCGCCTTTCACTACTTCAATTGACTTAATACCAAACGGTACAGCTTTTAAGACCTTTTCTTTGTTTATTTTTTCGGGAAAAGGTGCTCCAATTTTTACATGAACCTTCATACTTAATAATTCTTTAGGATCTTTCATATTACAGATTTCTAATAAACCTGTTAAACAATTATTTGAAATAGCATTTTTAATTGCCTTTTGGGCGGCTTTAGTGCAATCATTATCATGTCCGTGCTGATCAACTCCCATTCCAATTTGGACGATAAATCGCTTGTCTTTCATTTTATTTTTATAATTTAACGAAATATAAAAATTAAATAGAATTTCATAGAAAATAAAATTAATATCTATAAAAAATTCGATGATTCTTTATGAAAACAATTAAAGTAGGTATTATTGGGTCCGGTTTTATTGCCGAGCATCATTGCTATTCTTATAGTCAATTACCTAATGTAGAAATCGTAGGATTATCTTCGTTAAAAGAGGATGAAGCAACTGAGTTAATGAAAAAATATAATATTCCCGGAAAGCCTATAAAAGATTATAAGGAACTTTTAAAAATGGATTGCGATGCCATTTCGGTGTGTATACCAAATTTTTTACATAAAGAAGTAGCTATTGACGTATTAAATTCAGGAAAACACGCTCTTATAGAAAAACCTCTTGCCAGATATGTTTCAGAAGGACTTGAGATGGTTGATGTTGAAAAGTCATCAGGAAAGAAAATATTTTATTGCGAGAATAATATGTATGCTCCGACATTTAGTAAAGTAAAAGAAATAATTGAAGAAGGTGCATTGGGTCACATATATATGGGAAGAGGTAAGGAACAGCATTCAGGTCCACATTCCGGTTGGTTTTACAAAAAAGATCTTGCGGGAGGCGGAGCCTTGATTGATTTAGGAATCCATGATATTGCCTGTTTAGTTTGGTATCTTGGATGTGATGTCACCGAGGTTTTCTGTCAAACTAAGTTAATAATGCCGGATAGAGGTGAATTTGGTACTTGTGAAGTAGAGGATAATGCAGTAGGAATCCTTTATTTTGAAAATGATGCACAGGTAGTAATTGAAGAATCATGGACAGCACCTGGAGGTTATGATATGAGGTTCGAGATTTTTGGGACTGAGGGACAAATCAAAGTTGCGCCAACATTTAGTAATTTAATCAGTGTTTATAGCGAGAAAGGATATGGTTATGCTGTAGAAAAAGCAGGAACTACTAAGGGCTGGACTTTCCCCGTACCTGCAGAAGCTTGGAGCTTCGGTTATCCTCAAGAAATTCAACACTTTGTAGAATGTATGATTGAAAATAAAAAGCCTTTAACAGATGGTGCATACGGTTTAAAAATTCTTCAAATAGTAGAAACAATGTATAAGAGTGCTGAATCGGGAAAAATTGAAGAGGTTCAATATTAAGTTTTAATTAATTTTTTTAAAAAAGAATTGAAAATAGAAAATAAAAACTAATTTTATTTTTTCTTTTTATAATTAGGATCATACCAATATCTCTGTGAAACTCTTAATTCTTTTGGCATATCTTCATAAGGAGAAACTTCTTCTTCTAATTTATAATCTACACCATATCTTATATTAGTTTTAGGATGAACATATCCCGTTTTTGAAATCCCATTTGCAGCACGTAAAGCAGTTCTTCTAGCAATAAGACTAGCACCTTTAATATAGAAATATTTCCATTTCTTATCATCGTCAAGTAATTCAAGAAAAATTCCCTCATCCATAGCCTCATCTGAATCAATAGGATCAAATTTCCCCGTATCTTCATTCCATTTTAATAATAAATTTGAAGCTTCTTCTTCACTCAAATTAAATCCCCTTGATTGAAATATTATTATAATGATTTTATTTTGAAATAATTAAAAGTTTATTTTAATTAATTAAGAAAAAAATGGATTTTATTCATGTTTTATTGAATTTATGAATTCAACAACCCAATCTAATTTTTCTTTTTCAGATAAAAGCATTTCTTGCGGGAATTCTACACTTCTGGAATAAATATCTGAAACAACAGGAAAATTTTTGTCATTACTTTTTTCGCCGCCCCAATTTGCATTACTGTAATCAATTCCTTTCTTAAGATTAATATTTTTAAAGCAACCTAAAGTATGCAAGGGAGGGTAACAATCATCTGTAGGAATTCCATTATCATTTAATTTTTTATAAAATTCTTCCTTAGTTAAACCATTAAATTTATCAGGTTCAAATACAATCGGAAAGACATACCAACCAAGTTCTTGAGTGCCTGGTGTTGGCTTCATAACTCTAATTCCATCAATAGCATTTAATTTTTCTGAAAAATATTTTGCATTTTTATTTCTTAGTTCATGTTGCTTCGGAAATTTTTTTAATTGAGCACGAAGAACGGCACCTTGATATTCGGTCATTCTATAATTTGTCCCGTAACGATGATGGGCATAAAAATAATCACCTTTGTCTCTTCCGCAATCTCCTATAGAATAGATTAAATCCGCTAATTCTTCATTATTGCAAATAATAGCACCTCCTTCTCCCGCTGTAAGAACCTTAGATGCTTGAAAACTGAAAGTACCTGCATCACCCCAATTCCCAACTCTTTTTCCTTTGTAGCGAGAACCATGTGCATGAGCACAATCTTCAACAACTTTTAAATCATATTTCTCCGCAATTTCCATTAGTTTGTCCATTTCAACAGGATTTCCTCCTAGATGGACAGGAATTATTGCTTTTGTTCGCTCAGTAATTAATTCTTCTACTTTATTTACATTCATTACAAGTGTTTCGGGATCAATATCACAGAAAATAGGAACCGCATTTGTAGCAATTACAGCAGATGCTGAGGCTACAAAAGTATAGTCAGAGACGATTACCTCATCTCCCAGTCCCACTCCTAAAGCCATGAGAGCTAATTCTATAGCAACCGTGCCGTTAATACATGCAACACAGTATTTCGCCTCCTGAAATTTTGCAAATTCCTCTTGAAATTTCCATACATTTTCGCCCTTATGAACTGCTGGTGCACCTATCCACCATTGCCCAGATCTAATTACATTTTCTAAAGCTTTAATTTCTTCTTCATCATAAATAGGCCAAGTTTGAAAATTTTTCTTAGCTTCTTGCTCAAAAGCCATTTTAAATCATCGTTTCTATTCTTTTAAATCATAAATTTTATGAGTTATTCTAAATATATCTCTACAAGCTTGATAAAATTTACCATATTTTTTATTTTGCATTAATAATGTCAGATAATTTGATTAATTATATAGGGAGAAAAAAAATTGCAGAATTTTTGAGTGAATATATAACACCTTTTAATCAAGAAGAAATAGAAAATTTTATAGAGATTCCACCCCCCGAAATTATTCATACATATGCATTTCCTTGTTATAGGTTAGCAAAATTCGAAAAAAAAAACCCCGTTATTATTGCGGAACAATTGATTAAATCTTTTGAAAAACCGAATTATTTTAAAGAAATAACCGCAAAAGGCCCCTATATTAATTTTCAACTGCAAACCTCATTAATCCTCGGAGTGATTTTTAACGCTAAAGAAAATTATGGTAGAATTTTAAAAGATTCCGCTTATAAACAGCTTAACATTGTTATAGAATATCCATCACCGAATACGAATAAACCACTCCATCTCGGACACGTAAGAAATATGCTCATTGGAAAAACTATTTCAAATTTGTTTGAATATTTTGGGCATAAGGTTTATCAGGTAAATCTAAATAATGATAGAGGGATTCATATTTGTAAAAGTATGCTTGCATATGCTAAATGGGGTAATAATAAAAATCCTGATAAAAAATCCGATCATTTTGTTGGCGATTTTTATGTATTATATAATAAAAAAGTAGAAGAAAATCCTGAATTGGAAAATGAAGTAAAAGAAATGTTAAAAAAATGGGAAGAAGGCAACCCTAATGTAATAAAATTATGGAAAAAAATGAATAAATGGGCTTTAGATGGATTCCATGAAACCTATGAAAAATTAGGGATTAAATTTGATAAAGAGTATTTCGAATCTGATTTTTATAAAAAAGGAAAAGAGAAAATACTTGAAGGATTAAAAAAAGGACTTTTTGAAAAAAATGATGATGGTGCTATATATGCTAAATTAAGTGAGAAATATAATTTACCCGATAAAATTTTACTTAGAAGTGATGGAACTTCAATATATATTACTCAGGATATATATCTTGCCTATTTGAAGAAAAAAGATTTCAATTATGATAGGTCTATATATGTAGTAGGTAATGAACAAGATCTATATTTCAAACAATTATTTGCTGTTTTAGATATATTAGGATTTAAGGAAGATAAATTTCACTTTTCATACGGAATGATTAATCTTCCAGAAGGCAAAATGAAAAGTAGAGAAGGAAAAGTGGTTGATGCTGATGATATTATTGAAGAAATGATAAATTTAGCTTACCAAGAAGTGAATAAAAGATATCCAAATTTAGATGAAGAAGAAAAAAAAAGACGGGCTAAGATAATAGGTATGGGTGCACTTAAATTCTTTATATTAAAATTCAATCCTAAATCCGATTTTGTCTTTAATCCGGAAGAAAGTATATCATTTGAGGGTGAAACTGGCCCTTATGTACAATATTGTTATGCAAGAATACAATCAATTATAACCAAATCAGAGCAACCAATTTCTTTGGAAGTAAATTATGATCTATTAACTGATGAAAAAGAGCTTACTTTAATTAAATATTTAAATTATTTTCCTGAAATTGTAAAACAAACGGTAGATACATATAATTTACATTTGATCCCGCAATATTTATTGAATTTATGCCAAAAATTTAATTCATTTTATAGTTCTTGCCAGGTTATTTCTGAAAATAAAGAATTAGAAAGAGCAAGATTACTATTAATAAAATGCGTGCAAATTGTTATTAAAGTTGGATTAAATCTCTTAGATATTGAAACATTGGAGGAGATGTGATTCTGAGGTTTTTTGATTTTGAAAATGAAATTCAAGATAATACGGATTTTGCAATATTTGGAATCCCATGGGATTATCTAACTTCAATTGAATTACCCAATTCTGCAATAGCTCCTGAAAAGATTAGAGAGGTAACAAATGATATTGCTCTTACAACAGAATTAGGATATAAAATTACTGATTTTAAAGCTGCGGATTTAGGAGATATTGAAATTATTAAAACGAATATTGATAAAAATATTAAAAATATAACCGAATTTATTAAGAAGATATATAAGAAAAATAAAAATATTATCCCAATTATGTTAGGTGGCGATCATTTTTGTTCTTATCCTGTAATTAAAGCGATAAATGAATTTATAATGGAGGAAAAAAAATTCGGAGTATTAATTTTTGATTCACATTTAGATTTTTATGAAGAATGGGATAAAGGAGTATATTCACATGCTACTATCTCTCATCGTATTTATGATTTGGATAATTTTAATGAAAAAAATATATTTATTGTAGGAGTAAGGGATATAGATATCCCCGAGTTAGAAAATGCAAATAAAAAAAAATTGAGTTATCTTAAAGCTTATAAAATATATAATGGAATTAATGAATATACAACTTCTATAATTCAATTTTTCAAAGATAATAATATAAAATCTCTTTATATTTCAATTGATATAGATGCACTCGATCCTTCAATTGCTCCGGGAACTGGTTTTGCAATTCCAGGGGGTTTCTCATATCGGGAATTTTGGTTAATTTTAAAGAGAATAGTAGAAGAATTTGATATAATTGGTTTTGATTTAGTAGAGGTAGCTCCAAATTTAGATTTACCTAATAAAATAACATGTAATTTAGCGGCAAAAATTATAATTGAATTAATGTCGTTTATAAAATTTCTAAATAAAAGGTAATTATATGCCAAATATCAAAAATAATTTTAAAGATGCATTGAAAAAAGTAGATCAATTTAAAATTAAAAAGAATTTTAATATTTTAGATCTAATTGAATCATTAAAAAATACAGGCTTCAATGCTAAACGCCTTGCTAAAGCTTGCGAAATATATGAAAAGATGGTAAAAGATAAAAAATGTACAAAATTTTTCGGATTAGCAGGTGCGATGGTTCCAGCCGGGATGCAGGGAATAATTTATGATTTTATTAATGAAGGATTTATAGATATTTTGGTTACCACGGGTGCTAATTTAACCCATGACATTGCAGAAGCTTTAGGATACCACCATTTACAAGGTGATTTCAAATTAAATGACATAGATGATAAACAATTACATGAATCCCATATAAATCGAATTTATGATGTTTTTATGCCTAATAATGTTTATGAAGGGATTGAAGATTTCATAAAAAATTTAGAAATCCCGGATTTGAATATGCCCGTTAGCGAATTCCTTAAATTTTTGGGTGAACAATTACCAAATAATCGAAATTCAATATTGAAAATATGTGCTGAAAAGAATATACCGATATTTTGTCCTGCCTTTACCGATTCCGGACTTGCATTACAATTAGGTTTTCATTTTCAAAAGATTAATTTAAATCACTTTAAAGATATGTTAAAAATGGTCGATCTTGCATGGGATTCAAAAATAGCAGGTGTTTGCGTAGTTGGAGGAGGCGTTCCTAAAAATTTTATAATGCAATCACTCCAGTTCTGCCCAAATTCTGCTAAATATGCAATACAGATAACTATGGATCGCCCAGAACCAGGAGGCTTAAGCGGTGCAACATTAACGGAGGCAATATCATGGGGCAAAGTAAATGAAAGAGCAGAATTTTCTACAATTATTTCCGATGCAACTATTGCATTACCTATAATCTTATGGTATTTAAAAAATAGAATTTAATAATTCAAATTGGATTTAATTTTCTAATAAAATACGCCTTCCAGTTTCTGTTGAATAGTTTTAGTATCAGAACCAAAAATTTGATCTAAAATTTTTTTAAAATCATTAAATTGAGTTATTTCAGAAAGATTTTTACCTTCATTCATCTTTTTAAATTCAACAATAACTTGTTTAAGTAGCGGAATTACAACCTTTTTTATATATTTCTCAACTTTTCTTTCTTTATCCAAAATAGCATAGGCAATTAATAATTCCGGCTCAGAAGTATCCATAGATTTAATTTGGCCTTCAGTAAAAGCAATTATAAATTTTTTACCCTCAAAATATTCGATATTATTAT
>CAZVTX010000081.1:0-12266 GCA_964629395.1 uncultured archaeon | reverse complement strand
CCTCTCTCCCAAATATGTTTTCTTTAAAATTTCCTTTTTTTTAGCAATCTTATCGAAAGCTTCTCTAAATTGAAATAAATTCCTAATTATAAAATATGTTCCTCCGGTCATTTCAGAAATAAATTTATAAGGATTTTCATAATCGAAAACTAAGACCTTTTTCTCACCTTGAACAAAAAGCACATCTATTATTATATCTAAACGCTGTGCTGTTCTTTTGATTATTGTTTTTATCTGTTCATTATAAGATGTTAATAATTGAGGTAATTGATTAATTATAATTATTATCCTTAAAGTTTTATTTCTAATACGTTTAAAACTTGAAATACATTTTTGGATTCCCTTTTGTAAACTTTTAATAAAATTTTCAATCCATTCTTTTGAAGATTCTATTCCAACGGATTCAGTTTTATAAAAACCTTCTTTTATTTGTTCAATTAAACGATGGGAGAATGTATCGAAATCTTCCATAGGTGTTAATATCTCTCTATTAAAAATTATTAAAAAATAACGATCTCTATAATCTAATTTAATACGATTCTCAATAAATGATTCCATTAATCCGATAAATCTCTCAAAACGATTAGGCTCAATATCATTTATATAAAAGGCGGGAGAATTTTCGATAATAAATACTATATCCTCTGATTGAGAAAAATCACTATTTTGAAAGATGTTTGCACTGTTATCCAAAGTTAATACCTCCTAAATATTACTAAATATCCTATTTAAGAAATTAAATGATATATAAAATAATTTTATGTTTTAAATTTGAATATATTTGGAAAATTAGAAAAATATTATTCTAAATTTCTAAGTATTTTCTCTGCTTCTAATAGGAATTCAGTTGATTTATCCATCATGCTAATTGCTTTATCTATTTTTTCAACAATTTCATTTAAACCATAATTTTTTGCGATATTCATCCATTTTAAATAGGCCTCTTTATGAGATTCGTTATGCTCTGCCCAATGACTCAATAATTTCATTAGTTTAGCGATATCTCTTTCTCTTTTATCCATTTTAAATCAAATAATAAATAATCTTTAATAAGATAAAATATAAAATAAAAAAAATAAAAATTACTCATTTATTTGCGACAGAGTCGCTTTACTAATGTAGGATCAATTATTTCTTTTGGTTTCCAATTTCTTTCTTTTAGATATTCCATTATTTCATCTTTCATACTAATTGGAATATCTGCCTCTTGTCTGATGAATTTTTCTAGATCAGTTGGAAACTGTACACCTTTATATTTTCTTTCTAAGTCAATCCAGTGAGAAAGTTTGATCATTCTACCTTTTGAATTATCTGCAGGTCTTATGGCTAATTTTGCAACCAAGCAGATAGCATCTTCAATAGTTTCAGCAGTTACTAGTAGATGTTCTGGAGCGGGTCCAACTACGTGGCCTGCTGTTCCATCTCTGGCATTATATACTTTCCAAGATTCTTCATCATCTGCTCTTCCAACATACATTCTTCTATATTCTGCTGAATGCGGTCCTACGACTGCTGGGACTCCTAAGCTATTTGCCATACTAGCGATACTAGCTGCTTTTTGACTCATAGCACCCCAAGCTACGCCGACTGCCCCTACCCTATTTAAGACATAATCAGCAATCTCTTCAAAATTTCCTCTTAATGGTCTTCTTGCGAAAATATTTGCAACTTTACAAGCAGCACCAGTTATATGAGGATTGGATACACAAGATCCAACATTTACTAATCCACCCCTATCAAAATCTCCTGGAAATCTTTCGTATAATGTTTTTCCATTTTCATCTTTAACTAAACCAATATCCATTGCTCCGCAACCAGAAACTACTACTATATAATTTCTGATGAGAAATTCTTCAGCCATTTTATATAATTCTTGTATCTCATGGGAATAATTTGCGCAACCGATAATTGCAACAATACCTGGAATTTCTCCTAATACTATTGGTGCGCCAACATTACGGATTTCTGTATCCATAATTGGCCCTCTGCCCACTCGACATTTAAATTTCTCATTTCTAATCTTTTCTCTCCCTGCATACATTATTAATGTAAGAGGTGATACACCTTTCTTACAATCTGCCTCACATCTTCCGCAGTCTAAACAAGAATCAAATGCCTCTGCTAGTATTGAAAAGTCTCCTTCTTTTACGGCATTAACGCCTTCTACAAGAGGTAGATCATTTGGACAATTTCTTTGACAATTTCCACATCCATTACAATGATATGCCATATCAATACATCCTTGTTTGTCGGGCACTGCACTTTTAGCTTTTCTTATCGGCTTAACTTTTATTGCAGTTTCAACTGCTACTGCGCCAGCTTTCACGGGATCTAATATTAAAACTCCAGGTGTTTTTCCGCTTACTAAATCATCTACTATCTCATTTATGGGATCTTTTGTTCTATCAGGAAGACCTCCCATAATTTTCTCATTAGTAGCAATAAAAGGAGCCCCTACTAATTGTGCTTGTTCAAAAGTTCGCAAATGCACGCACTGCTCATCGACCATTACAACATCAGCTAATCCGGAACGAATATAAAACATTTGACGTGATAATGACCCTACAATTTTAGCACCGGAATAATATCTCGTTAAATCTAATGCAGTACAACAAATACCCCCTACATCAACTTTATCTTCTAAGTTATGTTCTCTGATATAATCTACAAGTTCTACTCCTGGAGCGACATTATGTCCTATCATTAGAATTATTGCTTTATTTTCTGTATCTAAGGTTCCCATACCTAATTCAACTATAGGGACATCAGCTTCTCCAACTGGAAATCCATAAGCAGCAATTTGTACGGCATCTGATATTTCCATTCCTACCGAATCGGCTAATCCGGCTAAAAAACTTTTTGCCTCATAATCTAAATAACTAGATTCTTGTCCAGTATGTCCTGCGGCAAGTAAATGTGTAATTATATAATGAACCCATTCCATCGCTTCTTCTAAATCTTCTAAAGTTTCGGGTTTCATTCCTACAACTAATCTAGTATGAGGCATCTCAACAGCAATATTGTTTCCAAAATTTATTGGAACATTTCCATATTTTTCTTTGAGCCAATGTATTAAATGATCACCATGAGCACTATGGCAAGCAGCCCCAATACAACATGCAATTTCAACGATTTTTGCACAAGCGGTTTCTAAATTAATACCACACGCACCAGTCCTCCCCTTAGATAAATTACATTTCCCGAAAGTACATAAGCAACACATGTCACATATTGGCATATAATAAGGCTTGTATCGTTTCATTAAAGTAAAAAACCAATTTCGTAATGTAGGTATATGTGGTTGAGGAGTTGGCCCCATTGGTTCCCATTCTTCCTCTTCTCCTGAAATAACTTTTCCCACGGTAAATTCAAAGCCCTTAATTGACCCTAAAGGACCTTTATAACTGTCTATTTTTAATCTCGCGCCTTTTTTTGACATAATATTTTCACATTCTTTAAATATATGATAATTTATTCTATTTACGATTTATTATTAATTTTTTTTATATTCTATGGAATTGTTATATCGAGAAATAAAAAGCTTTATCCTTATTAAAATAAGGCATTTTCGAGAGATGATTTTAATTCTATGCGTGCGAAATTTCACACTAATAGAAAAATTGTTTTTATTTAATTTGAATAATTATTTAAAAAATAACTCTTTTAAAAAATTTTTTATAAAAATATTTTAAATTATAATGTGCTTAAAAAGTTGGAAACTTTTGATTTTCCTTCTTGTTTATCGGGATCAATGTCCTTTTCATCGAATTCATCAATCAAGAGGTCATATTTAAAAACGCAAGCCTCATCTCCTACTAAATAGCATTTTATCTCTTGTCCTTCAACATCAATTTCCAAGGCTTCCAAGATTCCATTAAAAATTCCTTGATAGAGAAGACATAAGTTTTTTGCCATAATATTATCTTTTTCTGCTTCAGACAAGGGGTTATATACGGCTATTAAAATGTTATCTTTATTTACTTTACTCTCAATTTGTCCATAACCGAGATAAATTAAATTATCAATAATGTTATTCATTACAACTTTTTTAGAACTTAGGTCTACACCAGACCAATCTTCGTCGGGATATGTATTTTCAACAAAATATTTTCCTACAGTTTTCCCAACCCATATTATTATATCTTCTGCGTTAGCACCGGCAAATTCTGCAAATTCAATTAAATCTATAGGCCTTAACATTAAAAGACGTAATTCTTTTTTAGCTCCGGATAAAAATAAATGCCCTTTTTTCTCATCAATAGATATTTGAGCCGGTTTTTTAGAACGTTTAAACATATTTAAAATTACTCGCTTAGAGTTTTTTTGATAAATATTTATTTTCAGAATTATTTAAAATTTTTTTCATGTTTGAATTAAACTTCAATAATTTCGAAAATTTTATCCAAAATTATATCAATATTATAATTAGTTTTTACGGAGGTAAATATAAATTCCCATTTACGATCAATTAATCCATCAAATTCGAAATAATTTATTATTTCCTCCTTTAAACGATTAAAATTTTCAGGGGTGCTATTTTCATTATTATTTAATAAATCAATTTTATTTCCTAATATTAAAATTGGTAATTCTGCAAATTCATATCTATTAATGAATGTCCAAAATTCATGTTTAGACTCTTTAAATCTAATTTGATTGGAAATATCTATCATATAAATTAAAACATTTGAATCTTGTACTCCTAATAGCCATTTTTTTCGGAATATTTTTTGCCCTGGCATATCGAAAAAAACTAATGTATATTCTTCATTAGGAATGTATTCAATGTTAAATTTTCTGGTAGGCATAAAATAATTATCATCAAATTCTCCTGTTTTTAATCTTCGTAATAGAGAGCTTTTTCCTACCTCATCTAATCCAAATAAAAATACTTTTATTAAATTTTGGGGGAATTCATATTTTATTTGCTCTTGTTCTACATTTTCATCTCCATATCTTCTAATATCAATAAATAATATTACCAGAAAATTTTCTATTTCAATTTCATCATTAAAAGAGCATGTTTTCTCTACATTTAACAATTCATTTAATAACTCTTCAAACATTTGCAAATAATCATAAGGATTATCATCCTTTTCAAAAATTAACCCTATGATTATTTCATTATTAATACAAGATGTTAATAGGTTTAATCCGTTTATTATCTGTGGAATGGGTTTACTAATTTCAAATAAAGTGATTTTATTTCGAGTATTTTCATTCTTATTATTTTTTACTTTTGATGATTTATATTTTTTAATAATATCTTTAAGATCATGTGTATATATTATTTTACTAATGAGATCTTCATCTGAAATTTTTATTATCTCTTCGGGATAATTATAAATATTTAATTTTCGAAGATGTTGGAAATTTTTTCCTTTCAAAAGAAAAATATTTTTTAGCACTTATATGTCCGCAAAATTAAATTTCTATAACTGAGAAAATAATATATAATTAAAAAAACTTTTTAATGAAATTTTTTTAAGCTCGTATTAAAATTATTAAAATTTATTAAGTAATTTTATATAAAAATCTAAAAAATAAATGTTTTTACTAAGAATCTTTATTATCCTCAGATTTTTGAGCGGATTTTTCTTTTTTCTCTTCAGAATTATTAATTTTTTCTTCTTTTAATTCTTGTGGCTGAGGTTCTTTTTGTTCTTGCTTTTCCTTAGATTCTATTTGGGCTCCTATAGGAGTATTACAAATTGGGCATTCTGTCCATCCTTTTCTTAAAGTATAACCGCATTTTGGGCATTCGGGAAGAGATTCATCGGGCTTCCATTCTGGTATATTCAATCCCCCTCCTTGTCTCTGTTTTTTTAATTCTTCCAGTTCTTCTTCGGTCCAAACTTCCATTCCTTCGGGAATCCCAGACCCTCTTTCTGCAGCGAATTTTTCAAGTTCTTCTTCAGTCCAAACTTCCATATTAGATGGTATTCCTGTTCCTCGTTGTTGAGCTGCTTGTGCGAGTTCCTCTGGCGTCCAAACTTGTAGTTCTTGGCCACCAGGGGTTCTTATAGTTCCGCCAGGTGTTGGTTGTTGCGTTGCTGAAGCAGGAACTTGAGTAGGGGGTGTGCCAGATGTTGTTACACCAGGAGCTGGCTGCGTTGTTTGAATTGGTTGTCCAGCACCTTCTCTTTTTGTTGATGGTGCTTCACAACATGCTGCTGAAAATTTTAAAAATGCTTCAAAGCACTTAATATATTTATCATCATCAGAAGACTCATCAGTTAAAATAATTAAAGTTTTTTTATCTTCTGGATGAGGGATTGCGATACCTGCAACTGCGATATCACCTAAAACTCTTTTTGAATCTATACCCGTTGTAATTTTTTCCATACTTTTCATCAAATCTCCATCCTTCATTAAGAAATCACAAATTGGTTCACCATGTCTTTGATATCCCTCTTGATATTTAGCTAATTGACTTCTTGTAAGAGTATTATCTAATGATCTTATAATTGCGCTTACATATGGAAATATAAGAGCTTTCGAACCTTTTTGTTCCGATTCATCCAATTTATATCCTTCTAAATCCAATGGTCCCATGTATGGTGCAAATAAAGGTTCTACCCCTTTCATTTTACCAAAAATTGTAGTACGACTTATTAAACAATTTATTTCACCGTAAAATGCAATTGCATTATCATAAAAAGAACACTTTTTTTTTATAATATCAATTCTTGGGACAGTTCTAAAAATAACATCAGCCCAAGGCATTTCTTTGACGGGAATTATTGCCATACATGTAGCTTCAATTAATTTCCTTAAATTCTTAATATAATCTTTTAAAAAATCTTTAAGATCTTTTTTAATACTCTTATATTTTTCTTGCATTAATTCTTCTTCAGCTTTCTTTTCAAATTCTTTGAATTTTTGTTCGTTTTTCTTGTAATTCCCTCCGAATTTTTTAACCTCTCCAATGATATTTCCTTTGATTATTTCTGTTGCCGATTCTATTGCTTTTTTTTGAAAATCATTTAAATCGGTATCGGATTTTAATTCCAGATATTCAGTTATATCGAATTTTAAATTATGCAGAAATATTTCAAATAATTTTTCTTCCGACAATTCTATGACCCTTTAAGGTATTGATATTATTTATTTATTAATATAATATCAACAAATTGGATATAAATATTTATTTAAATATTATACAAGAAAAAGCAGATTTTAAATACCTTGAACGAATTTCGAATAACTTTATTTAAATTTTAAACAAAAAGTTAAACAATATTTAAGCCAAATAGTATTGTAATTTTTCAATTTAAGTTATGATTATTTAATTGTTTAATTAGTGATAATATTAAAATTTCTTAGATAAAAGTAATAACTTTAAGGAATGGTGCCATAATTGAGAATTTGCCAATTTCCTTTGAGATTCACTTTAATTATTTATTAAATCTCTGCATATTAAATGCTTAATGACAAATAATAAAACTTTATATATAAAAAAAAATAATATATATAATAAGAGCATATTGTCGTCATAATTCTATATTTAATTCAATTTAAGTATCGATGTTTTTCTGATATCCATTCTTTATTTGGAGTTATATTTTAAATAATCTTTTTATTAATCTCAATACTAAAAGCATTAATTTAAAATATTTAAAGCTTAAATAAGATAAATATTGTTATAATCAAATTTATTAACAGATTATTGTAATAATCTTTAAATATAAGAGAATAATAAAATATTATATAATCATAAATTAAATATAAGGCGATTTAACTCCATAAGATCTTATTTCTTATTGGAGAATTGCAAAATTAATAGATGTGTATTTAAGGAGGAATATATATGAAAATAGTTACCGTAAATGTTCCTGAAAGTTATGTTGATGCTATGGAAAAATTAGTTGGTGAAGATGGGCTTTACCCTTCACGATCTGAATTAATTCGATGTGCCGTTCGGGAGTTTCTTATCAAGGAATTAAAATTAGCAAAAAATATGACTAATTTTTCGGATTCTTTAGACGAGGAGTTTGATGATTTTAACATGGATAACGATAAATTCGTAAGAATTCCAATTGAAAAAAAGGATAAAAATGAAGGTTCAAAAATCGAGTTTAAAACTTATAAAATTGTAAGGCGCTTAGAATATTAAGATTTAAAAATCTAAAAATAATAATTTTATATGTTTTTCATTTAATCTCTTTTTATTTTTTATAGAAAAAATAATATTTATAAAAAAACTACTAATAATATTTAAAGATAAAACTGAATTTTGAGAAAATGCTTCTTTTGATTTATTTCGATCGTTTAATAGGTCCAAAAATTATTTTAACAGAACCTAAGAATTTATTGGATGCTTTAGGAGAAAATTATACGGATTTAATAAAGGGCTTATTAGATTCTTCTGAAGAAGGTTTTTTTACTCATTATTTCTCACAAGATTTAAGAACAGCTAATTATATATTTAGTTTAAAATCACCGGTCGCTAGAGGTTATTCTGAATTGTTAATGATTTCTGCAATTATTTCAGAAGATGAACCAGATATTCAAGGATATGAAGAGATTCTCACGAAATTTGTTAATAAAATACAGCAATTCCCTGGTATATATAAAGCTTTTTATATTAATTCAATATCCATGGATAAAAAGGAAGAAGCATTAAAATGTTATAATTATCTGAAAGAACAATTCAACAATCTTTATAAAATTCTTTCTATAAAAAAGATTGAAACTGAAGGTTGTTTATATTCCTTTTCTAAAATAAAGCGGGAAAATGCAATTTTAATTCCTAAAGAGGTTATTAATAAGATTAATAGTTTAAGAGCTAAGGGACAATATCAGAACTTTTTCATTGTCTTTAGAACACGTGGAGATATTATGAAAATTGATATGATTCCGATAAATAAAACAAAGGTAATAAGATTAGCAATAATTTTTGGCGAGCAAATGACAATTACGATACTCCAAAAAATTTCCGAAATCTTTTCTAAATATGATAAGGAAGTTAAACTTGTTTTCACTTCTGGAATATGCCAAGAAATAGATAAATGTATTTATGAGGTCTATGTTGATATAGAAGAGGATATCCTTGAAAAAATTTTAAAAGAAATTTCTATAATACAAGGAGTACTTGAGATTGATGTTAAGATTATAAATTTAGAAGAATGATAGAGGTGAGTAAAAATAAATAACAATGAAAAACAATTACAAAATGAAAAATATATTCCCAAATTAATGGAATGGGGCATAATAAATAAGGATAATTTCACTTCTATTCATGATATTCCTATTAAAAGGTGGGATCCCTTATCTACTGTCAGAATTTCAACAAAAACTTTTGGATTAAGAAAAGAAAGAATAAGAAATTATGGTCATTATTCATATATTTCACCTATACGAGGTAAAAGGCCTATTTCGCTTAAAGAAGCTGAGAAAAAAAAAGTTGAAATTAAAGCTGAAAAGAAAGAGAAAACACATAAAGTTAAAGATGTATTTTTAGCTGTTACTGAAGGTAAACCGATCTATAATGATGATGGAACTATTTTAGGTGATGCTTTTACCATAATTATTACTGAAGATGAAAAACGCAGAGATCATCCTTTTACCGATCAACCTCATCGTATTAAACGATTATCTGATTCATGTAAAGCCATAACACTTATTAATAGATATCCATCAATGGCAAGGGTTATTGATCCTGATATAAAACAGAATATTATAAAGCAATTACCTGAGCATTCCAAATTAGCGATGGGAATTAATTTGGTTACTATTTCAAGGCATTTTTATCCCGCATTAGATTTTGATTCTATTCCTACAGATATTCTATCTGCCATCTTTTTATCTATGAGAGCCGCTGTGATTTATTGTATAGAGATGGCAATTGAAGATGATTATTATGACATTCCAGTAATCCCATTTTTTAATATTGGTAGGCAAGTAGGAGGCTCTCAGCCAAGAATTCATAGTCAAGTATATATCGATTTAACGATGGATGGACATGGTTCACGATTAGAAAATATTTTACAAGCTTTTAAAGAGATGGGAGATAATTGTCATTTATGCCAAACTAGTCATGGTGATTCTAATAGAATTATTCTAGAAACTAAATATTGGGTCTTTTTTGCAACAGGCAGTCCAATCAGAAATTACCATCTTAGATTTCACCCTAAAGAGCATATTAGACGATTTTCACAGTTAAAAATTAACCAAATTAATGATCTTGCTAAATCTCTTAAAATTATTTTTAAGGCGTTAGATGATTTAAAAATTGACATAAATCGAAATATAATCTTTAATTGCTGTCCTTTTGGCTATGATGCTGATCTCCACATGTTCGGTGATATTATTCCACATGAAATTATTGGTGGTGCTGAAATGGCAGATGATATGAGAGTAGCACGTAAACTTCCGGAAGATACCGCTAAAGAATTAAGAGATATTATTGAAAAAAATAATATATCCTAAAATTTATAATAATAAAAATTAATATATAATTGAATTAAAAATTAAAATCCTTAGGAAAATGACAAGAGAATGGTCAGCAATAATATTGGCGGGCGGTAAGGGTAGTAGGTTAATGCCTTTGACTGCCCAGATTCCTAAACCTTTAGTAAAAGTTACAAATAAACCTATGGTAGATTACTCCATAGCACATTTAGTATATGCTGATATAAAGCATATTATTTTAGCCCTGGCTTATATGGGAGATAAATTAAAGAAATATATTGAGCAAACATGGACACAAGATAAATTAGGAGATGTAGAATTAGAATGTGAAATTCAAGATAGTAAGGGAACTGCTGATGCATATAGATTATTATCCGACAGATTAGATTCTAAAAATGTTGTTTGCTCTATGGCTGATATAGTTACTAATTTACCGATGAAAGAGTTTATGAATTTTCATGCTGAAAAGGGAGGAATTGCTACAATTTCAATGAAAACGGTCGAATCTCATACCAGCCAATATGGTGTTGTCCTTTTAGATAATAATAGAAAGATATATCTTTTTCTGGAGAAACCCGCACCTATGGAACTTTATGTAAGCTCTATTGCTCAGCGGACAGATTTATTTTTACACACTAATATAATAAATACCGGAATTTATTGTTTTAAAAGGAAAATCTCTGATATTTTACATGAAACAGGCTTAATGGATTTTGGCGGGGAAGTTTTTCCCTATTTATTAGAAAACAATTTTGACCTTTATGGATTCGTGAAAAATTACTATTGGTTAGATTGCGGAAATCCTCAAACATATATGTGGGCAAATTGGGATTTATTAAGAGGTTATGGCTGGCCAATTACTCCTAATGGAAATGAATATGATCGAATTTGGGTAATGGGAATAATTAATTCAGGTAAAGATGTTTTTATTGATAAACCCACGTGTTTTGGAGAGTATGTTTCACTTGGAGATAGAGTTAAAATAAAAGAATTATGCTCTATAGGAAATCATATTAATATTGGGCAAGATACGGTTATTGAAAAAAGTATTTTATGGGATAATGTAAAAGTTGGTGCAGGAAGTTATATTAACGAATGTATAATTTGTAATGATTGTGAAATAGGGGATAATGTTGTTTTGGAAAGGACAATTGTAGCTCCCTTTTGTAAAATATCTAATGATCAACAAATTAAGGATAAAACATTAGAATTAGGTCAACAAATTTAGATCCTTAATTTATTCTTAGCTTTAATCTAAATATATATAAATAAATTCAAGCAATTAATGAATAATAAATTATAATTAAAAAGGAGATCTAAAATTTCCGAATTAGAACGGTTACAAAAGGAAGTGGAAAACCTTAAGAAACAAAAAATAATAATGCAGGCAAAATTAAGGCAAAAAGAAGATCAGATTACTAATCTAAATAAAAAAATAAGAGAATTACAAATTGCTCTAAAAGAGGGGGGATCTTCAAAATCTCTCGAAAGCCGTATTAAAGAATTGGAGGAAGAATTAACACGTTCTAAAAAAATTAATAAATCTTTAAGGACTGAAGCAAATAGTCTAGCAGAAGAATTAGAGCAAACAAAAAAAGCTCTTAATGAAGCTAAAAAGGTTGCCTCCACAATTGACAATCAAATTAGTCCATCCGGGATAGATGCAGAATCGGAAGTATCAAAAGAGGAATTAGAATATTTAAAAGCACAATTAGTCAGAAAAGACGAGATTATTGCTCGTCTAACAGAACAACTCGAAATGATAAGTCCTGATGCATTAGATCGTGCAAGTGGTTCATATATGAAAATAAGACAACTCAATGCAAAAATTAGAGAATTAAAGGCTCAAGTAG